>NZ_JBPYDC010000310.1:0-1225 GCF_051847575.1 Psychrobacter sp. 1U2 | reverse complement strand
AGAAACTACAGATATACGAAAGCGGTATTGATCAGAAAAACTTCCTAAAAACCATAAAGACACGTCATAAGTATCTCAAAGATCTCTACCTCATTAATTTTTTAGCCAGTCGTTCAGACTTACCAAAAATAAATAGCATTCGTTCTCTTTACTTTTTCCTCTGCCTTAAAATGGTTGAGCTGACTGACTATGATAGTAGGATTGAAACCACACTTGATGAATGTCGATTTTTAACGAGTAATATTCGTGAATTCCTAGTCCCATTTTTGCCAGACATAACAGAGTTTGAGAGTCTTAATGATCTCCAAAGTCATCTTATCGAGTCTCAAGACAATGATCATTACACCAGATGGTTAAATAGCGCTCCTGATACCTTTGAATCAGAAATAAAAAAATATGGTAACAAGTTACTAAATAAGAGCACATCATTCTCTTCCAGCAATGCTAAGAATGAGCTTAATGGGCGTATAGCTAAATATCTTTATGAATATATCCTGCCGATAGAAAACTATTTCAAAAACGACTCTGGTATTACTCGCGTAACTAGTACCACCTATCAGGTTGCTAATGGCTCATTAGATTATGATGACACGACAGGCAATACAATCAGTGATTTAGTTAATCTTACTAAGGGTATAAATAGTACAGAAGCTTTTGAAGATGAAGAACGTCAAGATAACGAGAAAGAATCTTTTGAACAAGTAACAGTCAATACTCCCAGTAACTATTATCTTGATTTGGTAAGGGCGGAAGGTCAATCAAACAGTCGACGAAAAAGTGCTATGAATTTAGTTACTAGTGTAAATATAGCCCATGAAGATGAAATATCTACATTGGTAAATTACCTTGGTTGTAAGCTGAAGGAACTAAATTTAGGCGAGCTAGATAAAGCAGATTGTATAGATCAGAAGTTTAATTTTGACCTAAGCCATCAATCTGCCCTCTATCTACTTATGATCTTATTAACCAGTATTCAGGGTATATTTCAATCAGATAATTTAGAAGACGGATTTAATGGTTATCGATATAAACTTCAATTCGCACCAGAACGTAGTCATAAGGACGAAAGTTGGGATAAAAAATTATGTGCTAATAATGAAAGTATTCTTTTCCTCTACATGCCAATTATACTGATAGAGCTGCACCGTGAGATGACTTACGTATTGGATGATAATTTAATGATTTCGATTCATGCCCAAGCTATCAACGATATCAAAGCAATCAA
>NZ_JBPYDC010000309.1:0-1226 GCF_051847575.1 Psychrobacter sp. 1U2 | reverse complement strand
CTAAAGTTTCAGCAGTACGACCTACTAAGACCACACTGGCACCTTCTTGAGCAAATCGAATAGCAGTTGCACGACCAATACCTGACCCTGCTCCTGTAACGATAACTGTCTTTTCTTTAAAACGTTTCATGGCCTTTAATCCTTGTTATTATAAGAGAGTGACTATATAAGCAAAACCGGCAAAGGGAGTTTCGATCAGTTTATCATCCATGAATCGACCCTCAAATGGTATTGCTTTATTATTATCATAACAAGTCACTGCTTTGAAAGCGACAACAAAGCGGGGATGTATAACAGTCTTCTTGTATAGGAGTGTTACGATGGTTAAGGTTTTTTATATGGGTATTTATCACGCTGTTATTTTTTACTTTACGTATTAGGTCACAGTTATACTTGTTCAAAAGAATGCTATTTTTCAACCATAAGAGTGATGCATTGTGCCAGACGCTATCAAACCTTTATCTGAACGTCTTCTTGCTCTAGAAGCGCTAAACTGTTATCTGCAGTTGTCACCTTCTACTATGAGCTTGTCTATACCACATACAGCAGATGTACAGTATTCTGCCTGTCAATATGTCTATAAGTTGCCAAAAGGAGCGCTACGTATACTAGAAGTGTCGTTGCCCCTACCTATCATTAGTAGTACGGCTGATATTGAAACGGCACGCCTCGCTATTGTCAAAGCTGCAATGATATGGCAAAAGCAAAGCTTGCAGCGTGATGAAGATAGTAATACTGTGACTCACAAGGTGTTAGTACTGGATGTTCAACTTGTAGATCATCAAATATTAGATAATGATGGCATTAAAGAAGACAAGAGATTATCGGTGACGACGTCTATCAATCATAGTTTTGGGGCACGTTACTTTATGGAGCATCTGATATCAGATGTTAGTAAAGACGAGCAATGGTTACAAGTATTTAGTCGTCAGGATTGGTATCTAGCTATCGAGAGAGTTATGACACCTTGTGATCTATGGCAATTTTTGGATTTTCACTTAACGCATCTTAATCAATCGCTCATAAGCGGGGTAGCGAGCTTTGAATCTGAGACAGCAATTATCACCCAATTTATGCAGAGTAATGCTTTGTTGGCGCAGGCTATAAGTGTAGACAATGTGCTTATTAAACAGGGCTTGCAGGACGAGCCAAACTCGGCTTTGGTTGCGATGAGTCTGGCACAAAAACAACAAGACGTGAGTTTACAGCAGGCCTATCAGCAGCAC
>NZ_JBPYDC010000308.1:0-1228 GCF_051847575.1 Psychrobacter sp. 1U2 | reverse complement strand
CTGCTCTTTTTTCTTACGTGACCAGCGCAAAATCGTTGGATTACCATCAGGATCCTCATCTGGTCCTTCAAACAGGTACTGAAACTTGTCTTCCATTTTGTCTTTGACTGCGCGTAGCTCAGCAAGCTTTGGCGCACGCGTCTCGCGTACTTTTGGGAACTTAGATGCTGCTAAGAACATCCCAGCCGCCCCCTCACGCAAAATGAAATAATCATCATGCTTGGTCGATTTGAGCTCCGGCATATGAATTGGGTCCATACGCGGCGGTGCCGCTTCTCCCGTTTTGAGCACTTTACGCGTGTTATCACATTTTTGACAAGCAAAGTAAGGACCAAAACGTCCCGTCTTTAATTCCATCTGCCCATCACACTTATTACAGTCGATGGTTGGCGCATCTGAGCCCGGTACTTCAAACTTACCTTCTTCTAGGATATAGCCGTCGCAATCAGGATTATTGCCGCAGATATGTAGCTTGAGACCGCCATCGACGATATAACCGTTCATGGCTGTACCACACTTCGGGCAGCGCTTTTTTTCCATCAAATCTTTGACTTCGGCCGCTTCATCGTCACCTTCGGCATCATCAAGATTAGCAAAAGCTTCGACTGGCATTAAGTTTTTTGTACCTTTACAGCGCTCCTTAGGGGGTAAGTTGTAGCCAGTACAACCTAAGAACACACCCGTTGAGCCCGTGCGCAGTTGCATCGGACGATCGCAAATATCACAGTGTACATCTGGTACATCCGTCGGATCATTAGGACGCATACCATCTTTATCTTTGGCATGTTCAAGTTTGGTCTTAAAGTCACCATAGAAGTTGTCTAACACATCTTTCCAGTCTTGATCGCCTTCTGCGACATGGTCAAGCTTATCTTCTAATGCTGCGGTAAAGGTATAATCCATCAAGTCTGGGAAGCTTGCTGTCAATCTGTCGGTGACGATATCACCCATCTTTTCGGCAAATAAACGCTTGTTTTCTAATTTGACGTAACCGCGATCTTGAATGGTTGAGATAATTGAGGCATAAGTCGATGGACGTCCGATACCTTTTTTCTCAAGCTCTTTAACGAGACTTGCTTCAGTATAACGCGGTGGTGGCTTAGTAAAATGTTGGCTTGGATCAAGCTTATCTAAGGTGAGCTGATCGCCTTTTTTGACATCGGGTAACAAAGTATCGTCAGTTTTAGCTGGTGGCATCACTTTAGTATAACCATCAAAGGTCATGGTG
>NZ_JBPYDC010000307.1:0-1229 GCF_051847575.1 Psychrobacter sp. 1U2 | reverse complement strand
GTCTGTCAGATAGTCACGTAAGATATTACCAGTCGCAGAAATAGTATCCAGACCACGCGCCACGCGCTCTAAGGTATAACGCATCGCACGAACCTGTGACATGATCTCAATATGTAAGCCATCAGTATCATGGTCTTTTAAGTACATATTAACCTTTTTGATTAGCTCGTTTTCGTGCGGACGATATGGATCTAGCCAAAAGATAACAGGCGTATTTGATTCACGTGCGCGGCGTACAGCAAGTTTCACCCAGTCTTGAATCGGTAAGTCTTTGGTTTGACACATGCGCCAGATATCACCCTTTTTGACGTCTTTTTCGAGCAAGACTTCGTCGGTGTCAATATCGACAATACGTGCCATACCGGTATCGCTAGATTCAAAGGTCTTATCATGCGAGCCATACTCTTCAGCTTTTTGAGCCATAAGGCCGACATTAGGGACAGTACCCATCGTCGTTGGATCAAAATTACCATGCCATTTGCAAAAATTAATCATTTCTTGATAGATACGAGCAAAAGTAGACTCAGGCATAACGGCTTTGCAATCGTATAATTTGCCATCAGCGCCCCACATTTTACCGCCATTACGAATCATAGCAGGCATAGAAGCATCTACGATAATGTCGCTTGGAGAATGGAAGTTGGTAATACCTTTTGCAGAGTCGACCATGGCCAGACGCGGGCGATGCTCTTGACAGGCATGTAAGTCCTGCTCAATCTCTTCACGCTTTGATGCTGGTAATACTGAAATTTTATCGTATAGATCAGCCATGCCGTTGTTGACGTTAATGCCTAACTCATCAAAACACGCGCCATGTTTTTCAAAGGCTTCTTTATAGTAGATTCTTACTGCATGCCCAAAGACGATAGGGTGAGAAACTTTCATCATGGTGGCTTTTACGTGCAATGAGAACAAAATACCAGCTTCGCGGCAGTCTTCCATTTCACGCTCATAAAACTCTAGCAGTGCATCTTTACTCATGACCATCAAATCGATGACTTCTTTGTCTTGCAACGCAATTTCAGGCTTTAAGACTTTTTTAGTGCCATCATCGAGCGACAATTCCATGCGGACAGTGCGAGCTTTATCTAATGTTATAGACTGCTCACCGTCATAAAAGTCACCGCCATGCATGTGCGATACGGGCGTGCTTGACCATTGCTTCCATTCACCCATAGAGTGCGGATGTTTGCGAGCATAGTTTTTGACAGCCTTTGGTGCACGGCGAT
>NZ_JBPYDC010000306.1:0-1230 GCF_051847575.1 Psychrobacter sp. 1U2 | reverse complement strand
TAATAATAATAATTCACTATAAAAGCTCATACACTAAAGACCGCATAGTATAGAGGAATTTATGCTCATTTATATAGCACTTTATCGCTTAAATAATGGGTTGAAACACTTTAATGCCAAACAATAAAAATGAGAGATATCAAAAAATTAATAACCGCTCATCTTCAAAATACAATCCTTAACAACGAGCTTCTATCGCTATCATAAAGTCTGTCGCAATGTCCGTACCACACTGATCATCAATCTCACGGACGCAAGTGGGACTGGTGACATTAATTTCTGTAATCCGGCCACCGATTAAGTCTAAACCAACGAACATGAGACCTTTTTCTTTGACAATAGGAGCGACTACTTCTGCCACTTGACGTTCAATATCGGTGAGCGGCATGGCCACACCGCTACCACCTGCAGCTAGATTACCACGGGTCTCGCCCTTGACTGGAATACGTGCCAAACTATAATCAACCACTACCCCATCGACGATCAACACACGCTTATCACCCTCAATAATCTCAGGTAGATAACGCTGTGCCATAATTGGCAAGGTCTCAAGTTCAGTCAAGATCTCCAGCGTTACGCCGATATTGGCACTGTCGGCGGTCAGACGAAAGATACCAGTTCCGCCCATCCCATCTAATGGCTTGACGATTACGTCTTGTTGCTCAGCGATAAACTTGCGAATGTGGGCCTGTTTACTGGTCACAATCGTTGGGCTCATATACTCGCTAAACCAAGTCGCAAACAGCTTCTCATTACAGTCGCGAATCGCTTGCGGGTCATTGACCACTAACACGCCTGCCGCTTTGGCATGATCGAGCAGGTAGGTTGCATAAATAAAGCGCATGTCGAACGGTGGATCCTTACGCATCAAAATCACGTTATAGTCACTGACCGGACCTGTCGCTTTATCACCTAACGTATAGAAGTTTTCAGGATCACGCTTTACCGTTACTGGCTGTGTATCGACCATCAACTGCCCACGATCCAACCATAGATCATGAATCTGACAATAACCAAGCGTATGACCGCGGTCTTGAGCGGCCCACATCATTGCCAAACTGGTATCTTTTTTATAGTTAACCTGCTCGATAGGATCCATGATAACGAGTATTTTTAGAGATTTTTTTTGATTTTCTTGGCTCATGATAAGGCTCACTTACGTTATATTATAAATAGGCAGTTATTAAAATTGACAGACACTTAATCTATAGGCAGGTATTTATAAACCCT
>NZ_JBPYDC010000305.1:0-1233 GCF_051847575.1 Psychrobacter sp. 1U2 | reverse complement strand
TTACAGGCGTTAATATAAGATTTCAAAAGGTTGCCCTAAAGAAACCATTTTTAAAAGTAACTGATTGACAGCACATTATAGCTAATCCGCTATAAATTCGCTCAATGTCAATCTTGTTTAATGAACTAAGTGTACTGTTTTTGCTCATATCCTATGTATCTAAATTATATTAATCTAATAACAGCTTTATTCTACCAGTCATCGACACTGATATCATCTTTTCCATGCAATTAACGTTTTTTGCAACTATTATCTAGGGGCAAATTTTTTGGTATATTTATAAAACCAATCGATAACGTAAATATCTGTGGTTTATGTAGCAAACGCCTTGCTTGGCTATAATCATACAACATAATAAGTAAAGTCATCTGCAGCGTTGTAGATGACTTTTTGTATTGGTTGAGCATAAAGCTCAATTTTTTGAACATTATTGTTTGCTTTAATGGGATATTTTGCAAATTGTGACAGCAAAATAGTTGACGTTTGATACGCTAAACCATAAAGAAAATGCAATGTGAGAATTATGAATTTACAATATGCACTACTCAAAGACACAAGCTGGCAGAGTCAAATCGATTGGCAATTGCCTGATACGCCTTTTATGTCGTTTGCCTTTTGGCAGGCATTAATAGATACACATGCCATTGGCGAGCAGGCAGGATGGTTGCCTATTTTCGTTTTGGTTTATCGTACAGATGATGTGGGTCACAAAGCTACGATCGATACTATCATAGAACCAGTAGATATTGCTCAAGCTGTCGCCGTCATGCCAGTATTTGTAAAAAATCATCATCGCGGTGAGTTTGTGTTTGATCATGCATGGGCGCAAGCTTACGCGCAATATGGTCTTGACTATTATCCGCGCCTAGTGACAAGCTCTCCTTATACCCCAATTACTGGGCAGCGCTTATGGTTGGCGGCTGGCGAAACGCTTGATACCAATATCGTAAAAATGATTATGGCAGGAGTAGACGACATTGCCCAGCAAGTAGGAGCGTCAAGCTGGCATGGACTGTTTGTAACGCCAGAATTGGCCAAGCTGGCAATGTCAGCAATGCCTGCTCATAATGTGAGTGATCCGGCACAAATAACCCATACTGAAATAGAGGCGCTTACTGCAAATAATCCTATCCTTGAGCGCCAAGGCTGTCAGTTCTTATGGCAAAATAAGGATTTACTGCAAGATGGCAAGCCGTTTACAGACTTTGATGCGTTCTTAACGACATTGACGGC
>NZ_JBPYDC010000304.1:0-1233 GCF_051847575.1 Psychrobacter sp. 1U2 | reverse complement strand
TTATTGCGCTAAAAGCGCTGGGAGTCTGTTTGTCATTAGATGATTTTGGTACGGGTTACGCCTCTCTTAGTTACTTACAAGAGTACCCCTTCGACTTTATTAAAATTGACAAGAGCTTTATCGATAAAATAGTGAATAATCGGACACAGTCTGCCATTGTTAAAGCTATTTTAGACTTGGCTACTGCTTTGGATATGAGTGCCGTCGCCGAAGGTATCGAGACTGAGCAGCAACGTGATTTGTTATTACAAATGGGCTGCGATTATGGGCAAGGTTACTGGTTTGGTCGCCCTGTCTCAGCTGACATAGCAACTAAAATGTTGAGTCATGCGTCTCTTCCAGACGCATGACTCAATTAATTTAATCTATCACCACTACTATAGTGATTGGCTTATATAGCTTTTCTGTGTATATAGCTTTTCTGTGTACCGTATTTAGCACTATTTTTTGTCCTTCAACGCTGATTATATAAAGGATGCAAGTTAGGTTGATGACTTATCAGTATTATAACCAAACTTGTATAATTTCTAGTGAACGCCTATCTTTTGAGGTGAATTTACTAATACAGTCATAATTCTTTTAGCATTTTTCAACGTTATATTATATGACCGATATCGTAGCCCTAAGTCTTTTGTGTAGGCAAATCTGATATCAGTAACATACTAACAGTCAAAATAACCACAAACCAAGTCGTTTGTTTGCTGTCGGTCATACCAAAAAAAAGGACAGGAAGTTATGCAGTACAAAGCCCCATTACGTGATATTCAATTCGTCATGCATGAGCTACTTGATAGCGAAAGCCACTATAAACGCTTACCAAAATTTCAAGAAGCTGATCGCGAGTTAATGGACAGTCTGTTTGAGATGGCTGCAAGCTTTGCTGAAAATGAGTTGTCACCACTGAATCAAAGCGGCGATGCTGAAGGCTGTCATTTTGATAATGGCAAGGTCACCACACCTAAAGGCTTTAAAGAAGCTTATAAACAGTACTGTGAGCTTGGTTTCCCTGCACTTTCTGCTGAAGAAGAATTTGGCGGTCAAAACATGCCTTTTTCATTATCTACGGTCATCAACGAGATGGTAGGTACGGCTAACTGGTCATTCTCTATGTACCCAGGCTTATCACATGGTGCTATCCAAACCATTGAGCACCACGGTACTGATAGCCAAAAAGAAACATATTTAGAAAAAATGGTCACTGGCGAATGGTCAGGTACTATGTGTCTTACTGAA
>NZ_JBPYDC010000303.1:0-1234 GCF_051847575.1 Psychrobacter sp. 1U2 | reverse complement strand
ATCATAGTGTCTGCTTATTGCATATTTACTTAAATAGAGGGCTTGAACAACAGGCTTTTAAAAAATTTTTAGACAAAAATAAACGGCTGTATAGTCAGCCGTATTATTTAAATAATGATGTTTAAAGTAGCAATTTATCAATATATACAGTGGTTTGTTGACGCTACTGAATGGCATTAGTGAGACTTTTTCGCACGTCCTTGCAATGCATCGCCCAATAATACGCTACCAGAATTTTCATGACGTTCGTCGTCGCTCAGTTTACTGGCAGAAACTTTCGATTTTCTCTTCCATTTTAAGCTAAATAAATCATCACGGCGATCGATTAAGTTGTGTACTGAACCTTCATTACGCACGTAAGTAAGCTTATCCAAGTTCAAATCAGAAAAGAACACCATCTCTGTATTTGGAGTGGTCTCTGCCATAATCGCATCGTGAGGGAACGCAAAATCTGAAGGCGAAAAGATGGACGACTGAGCATACTGTATATCTAGACTTTCAACTTGTGGCAAATTACCAACTGAGCCGCAAATCATAACGTAACATTCGTTTTCGATTGCACGCGCTTGAGCGCAATGACGTACCCTTAGGTATCCGTTTTGGGTATCTGTCCAAAACGGTACGAACAAGATATCCATATCATCAAGCGCCATCAAGCGGGCAAGTTCAGGAAATTCAATATCGTAACAGACTAGGATACCGATACGGCCAGCGTCGGTGTCAAATACTTTGACCTCATCGCCACCTTCAATAACCCAAGCACTGCGCTCATGTGGCGTGATATGGATTTTGCGCTGTTCTTCAACAGTGCCATCACGGCGACATAAATAGCTGACATTATATAAAGTGTCATTTTCATCGAGCAATGGCATCGACCCACTAATGACATTGACGTTATAACTGACGGCTAAATGCGAGATCTCGTTTCTAAACCATTCGGTGTAACCGGCCAAAAACCGGATAGCGATGTTTTGATCTGTTGATTCGCATAATCCCATCAATGGCGCATTAAAGAACTCAGGCAAGCAAGCAAAATCAGAGTTGTAATCTGCCATTATATCGACGAAGAACTCAACTTGTTGTAACAGCTCTTCTGGTGACTCAACTTCACGCATCTGCCACTGAATACCGCCAATACGCACTTCAGATTTGCGCGTATTGGGCTTGTAGTCTTTGGGCTCATAATAAATATTGGCCCACTCAAGTAAGGTTGCAAAACCTTTAGATTGCTTAT
>NZ_JBPYDC010000302.1:0-1234 GCF_051847575.1 Psychrobacter sp. 1U2 | reverse complement strand
GGCATAACATGGCTGACACAAAAAGTATTTTAACCTCGCCTATTTTTGATAATAACCCTATCGCCTTACAGATATTAGGTATCTGTTCGGCGTTAGCGGTAACGACGAGTATGTCAAATGCCTTGGTAATGTGTGTGGCATTGACATTGGTAACCGCTTTTTCCAGCTTCTTTATTTCAATTATTCGTAAGCAAATCCCATCAAGTATTCGTATCATTGTACAGATGACGATTATTGCTTCATTGGTTATTTTGGTCGATCAGGTACTAAAAGCTGTCGCTTATGATGTGAGTAAAGGCTTATCGGTATTCGTTGGTTTGATTATTACCAACTGTATCGTCATGGGCCGTGCTGAGGCCTTTGCTATGAGCAATCCACCAGTACCAAGCTTTTTAGATGGTATCGGTAATGGTCTTGGTTACTCTGCCGTATTACTGTTCGTTGCGACTATTCGTGAATTGCTAGGTTCAGGTACATGGTTTGGTATCACTATCTTACAACCAGTCACTGATGGCGGTTGGTATCTACCAAATGGTCTATTGTTGTTGCCACCATCAGCGTTCTTCATTATTGGTTTATTTATTGCCATCGTTCGTCTTTGGAAGCCAGAACAAATTGAAGAAGCCGAATTTGTAATGAAGCCACAGTCTAAAGGCATGGCACACGGAGGCGGTCACTAATGGGACATTATATTAGTTTATTTATAACCTCAGTCTTTATTGAGAATATGGCGCTCGCCTATTTCTTAGGTATGTGTACTTTTTTGGCCGTGTCCAAAAAAGTCTCAACCGCTATAGGCCTTGGAGTCGCTGTTATTGTTGTAATGGCGATTACTGTGCCACTCAATAACCTTTTGTTCCAGTTCATTCTAAAAAATGGTGCGCTGGCATGGGCAGGCTTTCCCGATATCGACCTTAGTTTCTTAGGTCTACTAAGCTATATCGGTCTTATTGCTGCGACTGTACAGATTCTAGAGATGTTTTTGGACAAGTTTGTCCCAGCTCTATATAACGCGCTTGGTGTCTTCTTACCGCTCATTACCGTAAACTGCGCGATCTTAGGTGGCGTCTTATTTATGGTTGAGCGTGACTATAACTTTAGTGAATCAGTGGTATATGGGGTCGGTGCAGGTTTTGGTTGGGCAGTTGCGATCACTGCGTTAGCAGGTATTCGTGAAAAGCTTAAGTATTCAGATATTCCGGGACCATTACGTGGTCTTGGCATTACCTTTATT
>NZ_JBPYDC010000301.1:0-1235 GCF_051847575.1 Psychrobacter sp. 1U2 | reverse complement strand
AAGAGGGTGAGGTTATTATTTGCGCAGAGACCGCGTTGCCAGTCAAATTTGCCGATACTATCATTGAAGCTGTTGGTCAAATAGACATTGAGCGTCCTGCTCACACCGAAGGATTAGAAGAATTGCCGCAACATGTTATCGTTTTGGACAACAAAGCAGAGTTGGTCGCTAAACAGATTCGTCAACATGTAACGGCTGATTTGTCGTAGTTTTACCTTGTAGACATAAGCTTAAATATTTTGTTTCACGTGAAACTTTATATATATATATTAATATAAGCCTTACTATCCACATATCGGATAGTGAGGCTTTTTTGTACTTAGCTTACCGATATAGTTAACCCTGATTATTGAAGTATTTTAGGACTGAACAGACTGTTGTGTGACTTAAATTTTTGTAAATAGATGTCTGGTTATATGCTATTGTGTATATAATTGTAATTTTAACTGTCTCGTTACTTAATAAGCAATTCTAATAACTTGTTGGTTTCAATCTTGCAAGGATAAGTAATAAAACAAAATTCTATTTACGCTGTACTTTAAAATTTGTGGATACAATCATGAAAATGAGTCTAAACTCTATAGCAAAAGCGCTGATTGCTACTGCTTTTAGTGGTGCAATGCTGATGAATACTGCTCACGCTAATAACCCACCGCCAACTATCAAAGCCGATGCACCCAACCGCTATATCGTCAAAAAAGGCGATACATTGTGGGACATATCAGGTCGTTATCTAGATAGCCCATGGCGTTGGAAAGAGATTTGGGCCACCAATAAACAAATTAAAAACCCTAACCTAATCTATCCCAACGATGTGCTTATCTTATGTGTGATTCAAGGTAAGACGCTAATCGGTGTTGATACAGGTGAGGGCTGCGCAGGTATTGAAAGACAAGTAACAGGCAATGTAGTGGCTAATACCGTTGCAGTCACTTCGGTTGCCAATAGTATTCCGGCGATTCCACGTGCGGCGATCCAGCACTGGTTGGACAAGACAATTATCGTTAATCCAAAAGACTTTAATACCACCCCTTATGTATTAGCGTCCAAAAATCGTAACCTGATTACCGCTAGTGGCGATAAGATTTATACCAAAGGAATACCACTTATCATTGGCCAACGCTATGGGGTGTATCGTGAAGGTGAGATGTATGTCGAACCTAGAACCCAAGAGGTCATTGGCCTTGAAGTGACGCAAGTAGCCACTGGCTTGGTAACGAGTGTTGAAGAGAACG
>NZ_JBPYDC010000300.1:0-1239 GCF_051847575.1 Psychrobacter sp. 1U2 | reverse complement strand
AAAAGGAGTACTGTCACTAGACTCGCTGGTTGCATGACTGGGGAGACGCTGCGCCATGATTGTACATGCACCGCAATCTCCACTACCACAGCCTTCTTTAGTGTCAGTTTGACGTTCATACGAGCGCAGATACTCAAGTACCGTCGTGTTTGGATTGAGTTGGGTTATCTCGTGGCGCTTTTCGTTTAGATAAAAACTAATCATAGCAGGACTCGGCTAACAAATTGAGCTTTATAAAATATAGTTATAGGACGATATTCTGAACTTCAACAAATTAAAAGTTCAATAGAACATAAGCCTGACACCTTTATAAACGTGACTATTCAGTCAGGTTTTATTTATATTATCACCCCTATTGCTTGCCTACAAGCAATTAAATATCGTTTATCCAAACTTTTAAAACCCATCTGATAAGTTATAAAATACTTTAAAATTTCCAAAAAAAACGGTTAGCGATTATTTACAGGCAGTTTAAAACCTCGTAAACAAACACTAACCGTTACTTATATGACACTAAGTTCTATCTAATGACTTAATTATTAATTTTTTAAGTTTTGCTATGTTCCAAGCTCAAGCAAGCTTGCATTACCACCAATAGCTGTCGTATTGATAGTTATCACTCGCTCAGTTACAAAACGATGCAGATAATCTGACGTTAGCATGTCTGATAAGCCCTCCATATCTGTCACTGCGATTACTTGGGTTAAGATACCATCAGTATCGGCCAATGTTTGACTGACTTCTTGTACTTCAGCAGCGCTACCTGCAACCGCTACTTGAGCAAGGCGGTCGATATGTAGCAAAGTAATCGTTTGTGAGTCGTTTGCCACACTTAGCACATCATCACTGATACCAGTGTCATAAAGTACTTTGGCGGCTTCTACGCACATCTCTTCTTGGCTTGGACAATGCAAAATGACTTCATTTCCTGTCAATAGTGCTGCGATAAGCTGACCGAGTACCGCCATTGTTTTGGCTGATTCGCCGCCGACAACCATTGTTTTACCACGAGCAGTCACATAAAGATCGTTAGACTCGCCTGTAGCACCCGTCATACGATGTACCTCATCTAGGCTGGGCGCTGCACTCAGCAGATGATTGAACAAGCGACGCGCTTTATTGGCGTCTCCCGTGAACAATGCAAGCTTAGGAACAGCAGCTTCTAGATAAGTGGCACGCTGTACGGCACCAAGTAATCGCCAAGCTTCACAAACTTGAGCATGATTTTTTTTGAATTCG
>NZ_JBPYDC010000299.1:0-1242 GCF_051847575.1 Psychrobacter sp. 1U2 | reverse complement strand
CTCAGTGATGCAATCCTGATATCTGCTGGCGTCGGCGGTTTTGGCGCAGTCACAGCACGCTATCCACAAGTAGTCGATATTGCCAAATTCGCTGGTGTCATATTTTTGTTGGGCTACGGGTTACAAAGCTTGTATGCTAGCATACGTTTATCGCATGCTCTTGATGTCGATGGACAAGTAGTCACCAGTCTAAAGAAGGCGCTACTCCTCTGCTTTGGTTTTACTTGGCTCAATCCACACGTCTATCTAGATACATTGGTGCTAGTTGGGATGGTTTCAACAGGGGCAGACAGTAAAGTTGTGTTTGCAGCTGGGGCAGTCAGTGCCTCGTTCTTTTTCTTTTTTGCACTAGGCTATGGCGCACGATTACTTAGACCTTTATTTGCCAAACCAAAAGCGTGGAATATACTGGATGCTTTAGTCGGCATCCTTATGTTGTATTTGGCTTGGCATCTATATCAAAGTTAGAACATTGAGCGAACCTAACTATAAACAAAGGCTGTAGCTGCATAAACGCAAAAACCAAACACACTCATTGAATATGCTTGGTTAACAATTACAACGATTTATAATTTACGATTTATGATGCCTTTTTACGTTTTTTAGGCTTAACAAAGCTTAAGTTCAAAAAGTGCTCTAGTGAGTCATCAAGGACATCTAACCAAGGCTCTGGCAATTCAGGTGCTAGTGTACCTGTCAAAGTAGAACGATAAGCCTTCTCTCTAAAGGTCATGATGCCGTCTTTTTTGTGCTCTTGCCACTCTTTTAGTATCTCGCCTTGCTTCTCTACTGCAAACTCAGGATAGTCAGTTGTATCGGTTAAGTCGCGAATATATGCGGCTTGAAAATCGATAGAATCATCAACCGTTACCGATTTATCATAAGTGGTCAGCCACTTTTGCTCATCTGCTTCCCGTGTTGCTAAGTCAGGCAATTTGATATCATCCATCATTACATCACGTGCATACCATGCTTGGGCATCAAACATATTGAAGGTGAAGTACTGATCCTGCATTCCTAGATAGATAAGCTTGGGGTTTGGCTGCCAAAAAATGCCTTTGTATAGATTGGCTGGATATAAGCAGTTATGCGTCTGTAGGCGCAGCTCATCAGGCAAAAATGGAAAATGGAACAAGTAGCCCGTACACATAATGATAGCGTCAAATTGTTGACTGGTACCATCTGCAAAATGCGCCACATCATCTTCAAAATGCGTCACTAACGGCACCTCTTTAATGCCTT
>NZ_JBPYDC010000298.1:0-1242 GCF_051847575.1 Psychrobacter sp. 1U2 | reverse complement strand
TCACATACTCTGTACCAAGACTTGGCGTAAAGTCATCAATCCAATCATAGGGGATTTGAAATACCGAACCATCTTTATTGGACTTGGCTAGCAGACACTGCATCGGTAATGCTGAGGCACAGGCCACGCGGTTTGGCATAACGGTTAACGTTTGCGCGTCACCTAAGACGATAGTAGGTATATAGCGCGGCTCGGGTACAGGCTTGCGCGCAAAAGGTGACGTTTGACAAGCACTAAGTAACGTGACACTGCATAGCAGGCCTAACAAAAACAAGGGCGATGTTTTAGGTTGATGGGATAGACTCATAACACTCTCTATGTGGTGATAAATGTATAGCGATACTTATATAAAATGTAGTATATAGTGATAATAATGGTCGACTATAAACACATGTATCAGATTAACCAATGCGACGTTTTAGGCCCGTCATTTGCAAAATGCGAGTGGCAATCTCTTCAACAGACATCTCGGAGACATCAAGGCTTTGAATACCTTGTGAAGTATAGATACCTTGTATAGCGCGCTGCTCTTGCTGACACTGCTGATAGCTAGAATAGCGACTACCTGCGCGGCGTTCTTGGCGGATTTTTACTAGACGATCCGTATCAATCAACAAACCAAACAGCTTGTCTTTATGCTCGCGCAATGCTTTTGGTAGCTGATTGTCGTATAGATCATCTTCAGTCAATGGGTAGTTAGCGGCGCGAATACCAAACTGTAAAGCCAAATACAGTGAGGTTGGCGTTTTACCTGAACGTGATACGCCAATTAATATGATATCTGCCATATTGTAATGACGCGTACGTGCTCCATCATCATTATCCAAAGCAAAATGTACCGCATCGATACGCTCTTTATAAGTCTCAGAGTCGACGTTATCGTGAGCATGACCAGAATGAGCATCTGGCTCTATACCAGTTTCTTCCGCGATACGGCCGATCAAACCTTCGTACATATCTAAATTACAGCTATGAGCAGAATTAATCTTTTCGCGAATTTCTGGACTGACAATAGTATCAAATACTAACGGCAATAATCCATCGCGTTGATAAGCGATGTTGATTTGCTCAACTGCGTTTTCAGCACGTTCGATACTATCGACATAGGGCAATACTCGAGTTTCGAATGGCACTGAGGCAAATTGACTCAATATAGAACGGCCCAACGTTTCGGCTGTAATGGCGGTACCATCAGAGATAAAGAACGCGCTTCTTATCGCCTGTGAATTGTCCAAACCTAAA
>NZ_JBPYDC010000297.1:0-1242 GCF_051847575.1 Psychrobacter sp. 1U2 | reverse complement strand
ATCACATGCTGCAGAATTTACGTGAGCAATATGCCCATATCTATGCGGTAGGCGTCTCGCTAGGCGGTAATGCGCTGGCAAAATACATGGGTGAATATGGTGATGAAGCGCTATGCGAGGGTGCCGTGGTCATCTCCGCTCCTGTCGATATGTCGTCAGCTGCTCTAAGTATGCATAGTTTCTTGAGTCATCGTATTTATACGCCGTATTTACTCAATCCAATTATCAAGAAAGCACTGGCAAATGATATCACCGTAGAGGAAATTGCCTCTATCAAGTCGGTCAATCGTATCAGTGACTTTGATAATATCTTTACCGCGCCGCGTCATGGCTATCGCTCCAAAAACGACTATTACCACTCCTCATCAGCTCTACCCTACTTAATAAATGTTACCCATCCGCTACTGCTGATTAGTGCCAAAGATGATCCCTTTATTGGCTTTACCGCCACTCAAGGCGATGTCTCTGATAGCGTCACTATCCTTGATACCGAGCATGGTGGACATATTGGTTATCTGCGTTATCGCTCAGCTAGCAAACAGACTGACACGGTGAAATCAAGCTCTAAGCAATCGAAAAAGAATGGTAAAAAAACCAAGACCTCAAAATTCGATATCAATTGGATACCTGAAACCGTTAGCGCTTTTTTTCACTCAATTGGCATTCCGTCTAACGATATTTCACTTGATAATGTTTCACCTGAAAACGCTTCACCTAACAATGCTTCCAATGAATAATAATCTAATAAATCATAACCCTAATCCTTAAATTATTGAGAGTCTGTTATGTATCCATTTTTTCGTTATGCTAAATCTATCACTAAGGCTGTCATCGCTAACAAAAAAGGCGATCAACTAGACTTAGCAGATACCAGCGAGATTGAGATTCGTTGTAGCTTGACGGACATTGATAATTTTTTAGAGATGAATAATGGTCGCGTACTGACGTTGTTCGATTTGGGACGTACTGATTTTGCCATTCGTACTGGCCTTGGTAAACAATTACTGCATAAGCGCTGGGGGCTAGTTGTAGCTGGCAGCACCGTACAATATCGCAAACGCATTCGCGCTTTTGATAAGGTCACGATTAAGACGCACGTCGCTGCTATTGATGAGCGCTGGATTTACGTGGAACAATCAATGTGGGTGAAAGGCAAGCCCTGCTCGTCTGCCCTACTACGGACAGGCGTCACTAGCAAAGGGCGCGTGATTGAGACTCAAGAAGTGCTGGATGCGATGGGTA
>NZ_JBPYDC010000296.1:0-1244 GCF_051847575.1 Psychrobacter sp. 1U2 | reverse complement strand
CCAGCGGACGTAGCGCTGATGGCATGATTGAAGTCGTCAACTTATTGAACGGTGAGGGCTTGGCTCGCATTGTTGAAAATCTTGTGACCAACTTTACTGGCTTTGTGCCGCTTGGTACGGTACTGGTCGCCTTGCTCGGTGTTGGTATTGCTGAACACTCTGGCATGATCTCAGCTGCGCTACGCGGTCTAGTCATGAATGCCCCTAAAAAGATGGTCACCTTTACTATCGTGTTTGCTGGCATCATGTCAAACACGGCAGCTGAGCTGGGTTATGTGGTATTAATACCACTGGCGGCAGTGATTTTCCACTCGCTAGGTAGACACCCTTTGGCAGGTCTAGCAGCAGCGTTTGCTGGGGTATCGGGCGGTTATAGTGCCAACTTGTTACTAGGCACAGTAGATCCTTTATTATCAGGGATTACCCAAGAAGCGGCGCGTATCATCGATCCGGCTTATATCGTTGGTGCAGAGGCCAACTGGTACTTTATGATCGCCAGTACCTTTTTAATCAGTGGTCTGGGTTACTTTGTCACTGAAAAAATCGTTGAGCCAAGCTTAGGGGAGTATAACCCCAAAGATGCTGATGATGCCTCGGTACTTGAGACGCAAATCGAAAAAGTATCGGCGCTTGAGAAAAAGGGTCTACTGTGGGCCGGTATCAGCATGCTCGTATTTTGCTTATTGCTGGCGTGGACAGTAGTGCCTGCCGATGGCATCTTGCGAAATGCGGAAACTGGTCTGGTATCAGGATCGCCATTCTTAAAAGGTATTGTGGTCTTTATTTTTGTATTCTTTGCGATACCAGGTTATATTTACGGGAAGATCACTGGCAGCATCAAAAGCAATCAAGACGTCGTCGATGCCATGAGTAACGCCATGAGCTCATTGAGTATTTATATCGTTTTGGTATTTTTTGCAGCACAGTTTACCGCGTTCTTCAAATGGTCAAACTTGGGCTCAGTAATGGCGGTATCTGGCGCGACTTTTTTGAGCGATATTGGCCTAACTGGACCTTTGCTGCTGGTTGGTTTTATCCTAATCTGTGGTTTGGTCAACCTCATGCTCGGCTCGGCATCAGCACAGTGGGCGGTGACCGCACCTATCTTTGTGCCCATGTTGATGCTCACAGGTTATGCGCCAGAGATGATTCAGGCAGCCTATCGTATCGGTGATTCGACCACCAACATTATCACGCCTATGATGAGCTATTTCGGTCTTATTTTGGCCGTGGCTATGCGCTAT
>NZ_JBPYDC010000295.1:0-1244 GCF_051847575.1 Psychrobacter sp. 1U2 | reverse complement strand
CTACAAGTAGGCATGAATCAAAACCAAGTATTGTACATACTCGGGAGCCCTGCTATCAAAGACACATTAGCACCCAATCGTTGGGATTATATCTACGACTACCAGGCAGGCACAGAAGGTGAGCGCAAAGGTATCACAGATGTCAAAAATGCCAGCCAGCATTTGATTGTCTATTTTGATGCCAATGGTATTGTCACTCGTATCGAAGGTATAGAAACCCTACCTCAGTCTTAACCATTTATATTTGCTTTTTTTTATCACGATTTTTGCGCTGAGACATGGGATCAGCGCTTAAGCTACGGTATACCTCGATGCGATCTAGCGGTTGTAATATGTAGCTTATAGGCTGTTTTTGTGCATAAATTCCTACATGCCAGCGCTTGGCAGTAGGCGTTATCATACTTGCTACTTGTTCGCACCATACGGCCAAGTTAGGAAACTGAATTAACCATCCAGCTTGTTCTAGTGCTTCATATAGAGTCGTACCTTCAACGACTTGTAATGTCAGATAATGTTGGCGCTTTACATCTTCAGCATAGGCCAGTTGCACTGTCATCATGGCTGGCTTATGAGAGCGTTTAGACGTATTCTCTATCAACTCAGCCATAGCAGTATCCAACCTACTAATGCTAAAATCAGTGCTAACGGTACAATGAGACGAATGGCCACGCGCCATAGGTTGTACGATGCTTCACTGCCAAAGTTTAAAGACTTACGCAAGTGACTGATTTTCATATGCCAGCCGGCAAATATAGACAGCACTAGCACTGCAATACTACTCACTATAACCAATAGACCCACTAGCCAAGCTGTCGGTACTATTGTGACTAGTAACAAACCTACAATCAATGTTATAACCAAGCCGACCACTAGGCCAAATTTATGCGCTAGCTGCTGGGCGCTATAATATAACAAATAGCTTGCTACAAATAATACGCCTGCATGGTATAGCAGTTGCCCAATGGGCGGTAGTGCTAAGCCACTACTGAATAATGCAATGATACCAATGACTAGCTGCAGTATCCAGATGGGTAGCACCAGTTTGGCAGCACGATAGGTATGAGGAGCCTTAGTCGAATGTGACTTGGTTACATTGAGACCATCTGGCTCTACTGCAGTTACTATCTGCTTCGTCACTAGATGCTGACCAAACCAGTATAGTCCAGTACCTGCTCCTACACTGACCAACGCAAGTGCAACCGCTCGTGCCCATTCGGTTAAGTTAATGTTCGTCATGGCGAATT
>NZ_JBPYDC010000294.1:0-1245 GCF_051847575.1 Psychrobacter sp. 1U2 | reverse complement strand
CAACCTGTGGTAGTTGCCATGTATTTTTATCAATCTTATTAGCACGTTGTTTAAAAGAGCTGGCACCACTATGTTCTTTACTTTCTTGATTCTCTATTCGGTAATAAACTGCCGTAATATTACGAGCAAACTCACGCATCAAATAGCTGCCTGGTATCCATGCTGGCAACCATAAGCGCGGTGATGCTGTATCTGCTGTAAAGCTTAGCGTAACATCGACTAAATGCTCAAAAAAGCGGTCAAAATCGAGCTGATAGCTAATATCAGTAGTAAGTTTTGGTGCAGACTGATGATTTGATGAGCGGTTTTGTGATAAGGATAGTGTTGTCATATTAGATACTTATTATGGTGTTTAACGTTATGGTAGAAGCCTCAAGTGCAAAACGCAACCAATAAGCAATGAGTAATATGATCAATGCATCTTAAAATGAATACAGAGTGATTGAGACGGTGAATAAAACAATGACTGAGGTAAATTTTTTAACTCTTGTCTGGCAAAGCGTAAAGTTAACGAGACAAAGTGGTATCAGTAGCGCATCAACACGCTTGCCCTGTGTTTATTTTAAGCTGACTGATATAGTAAAAATTGAATAAATTTCATGAATATTGGCATTTTTTATGTTTTTTGCCTTGAAAGTTATTATTACCATCTCAATTAAAGATGCTAACTGTTAAAGTTACTTTTATAAGTTTAAATAAACTGACGATAATTGACTAATGATATGGCTTTTGGCTTACTGATTGGCTTTTTTAGGTTTATTGCAACCGCATCTAATTTTTTACATAGATATATTTAGGATAATTTATGACTACTATCGCAAAAGACACTGCCGTCAAATTTAATTACACGCTAAAAGACGACGAAGGCAACATTCTTGACCAGTCACCAGAAGGTCAACCGCTTGCTTATTTGCATGGCCATAGCAACATTATTCCAGGCCTTGAGCAGCAGCTAGAAGGTAAATCTGCTGGCGAAAAAGTTAATGCAGTCGTTGAACCTGCTGATGGCTACGGCGAATACCAAGAGCAAGCAGTACAGCACGTGCCACGTGATAACTTTCAAGGTGTTGACGATATCCAGCCTGGTATGCAGTTTCAGTCAGAAGCTGGTGGCCAAGTTATGTTAGTGACGGTTACTGAAGTATCTGATGATCAAGTGACTGTTGATGCCAACCATCCACTAGCTGGCAAGCGTTTAACGTTTGATGTAGAAATTCAAGAAGTACGTGCAGCAACTGAAGACGA
>NZ_JBPYDC010000293.1:0-1248 GCF_051847575.1 Psychrobacter sp. 1U2 | reverse complement strand
CTTGGTTTCGTGACGGTCTAAAAAGTCATCGCGTAGTTTGGTCGTTTCACCATTATCTACTGCCATCTCAACCGTACGAGCGACCGCATCTGGCTGCTCATAGATTTCTTTGAGCATATAATGCTTAAACTCGCCCTTATCGGCATTATGCTGCTTGGCATCTATCTCATGTACTTTGCGACTGACTTCTACGCCGTCCGCATAAACACGAATATGTTCACGTGTAATATTAGCAATATCGCCTTCTTCTAGGTACATAAATCGGTTGGTAACTGGCAATAGCGCCAATTGATCTGACGCAATAAAGTTCTCACCGATACCCACACCGATGACCAAAGGTGAGCCCAAACGTACAGCAATGAGCTCTTCTGGACTGTCTACATGGACGATGCCAAGGGCAAATGCACCATGTAATAACGGCGTAACTGTGCGAACAGCTTCTAGTAGATCAGATGTTTTTTGATAAACATCATTGATCAGATGCGCGACTACTTCGGTATCTGTCTGTGATGTAAACTCATAACCTTTGGCCATCAAGTCTTCTTTTAGCTCAGCGTAGTTTTCAACGATACCGTTATGAACGACCGCGATTTTACCTGAGACGTGGGGATGCGCATTACGTTGTGCAGGCTCGCCATGAGTTGCCCAGCGTGTGTGCGCAATACCAATATGACCATCAAAATTGGCTGGATCATTCGCGACTGCATTAACCAATGCCAGTACTTTGCCTACTTGACGTTCACGATGTAATTCACCATTACGAATGACCGTCAAGCCCGCAGAATCATAGCCTCGATATTCCAAACGCTTTAGGCCTTCAAGTAAAATATTAGCGATATTACGCTCAGCAACTGCGCCTACAATTCCGCACATAGCTATTCCTTAAGTTAAATTTTTAATGATGTTAGACAAATAAAAGTGAATCAAAAACAATGTATACAAATCAGTAGTGAATAAATAAGCTGTAAGTATTCAAAAGTTATTTAATATATAAGTCATATTATTAAGCAGCACCGCAAAATTGCCGCGCTGCTCAAGTTGGTTATGATTTCGCTACTAAACGCTTAACTATAAACTTACTACTATCAGCTAACTATTTCGACTTTTTAGTTGGACGTTGAAAATCTGCTTTTTGTACCTGACGAGCGCGACCCAAAGCCAAGGCATTACTATCAACATCTTCTGTAATTACAGATCCTGCCGCAACTACCGCAGTATCGCCAACCGTTACTGGAGCAACCAGACTCA
>NZ_JBPYDC010000292.1:0-1250 GCF_051847575.1 Psychrobacter sp. 1U2 | reverse complement strand
TGCTCTGTAGCGCTTCATTACCGATTAACAATCGAGCCTCTAGTAACGTACTGGCAACCGTATGATCCGTGGCCGCTTCCAAGCAGTCATCGACACTACGTACCGATAGCGCAGGCTCAAGACCAATATCCCATAACATCGCTACCAGCCTATCAATTTTACTGCTAACATCGGTCTGTAACTTATCAGGTGCTAGCAATAAAATATCGATATCTGAATACAGAGACAGCTCGCCGCGTCCATAGCCGCCAGTTGCAAATAATGCCAAATCTGTCTTGTCTAACTCAAACCATGTAAACAATACAATCAGCAAATCATCAATGGCATCGCTACGAGCGCCAACTAGTTGACGAATATTCGCTCCACGTTCAAGAGCGCGGCTAATATCGTTATTGATCTGCGTTAACCATTTGGGTATACCAAGTAAAGACTTCTCCGTATCAGATGATGAGACCGTATCTGACGCAGGAAAAGAGGGTAGCGGAGTTAGGTTAATAGAAGCAGCATCGAAAGAGAACATGAGCGTTATCCAAACAATAATTTAAAAATAGAGAGTGTTAAAAGCACAAAGCAATTAAACGTATAAAGCTAAAAGCAGTCAACATAATACTTAACGCGTATCTACCGACTCATAATAATAGCCTAAAGACAATAATAATAGCGCAAAAAAAAGACCGCCTAAGCGATCTTGATTTATATCATTGGGTCAAAAAGCTCAAATCTTCTTCAGGACGCGTGGTAAATACCTCACAGCCATTATCAGTCACGACCATGGTATGCTCCCATTGGGCAGACAGCTTACGATCTTTAGTAATCGCCGTCCACTCATCCGGTAGGATTTTGGTCTGCCATGTACCTTGGTTAATCATGGGTTCGATAGTAAAGGTCATGCCAGTTTTAAGCTCAAAGCCTGTGCCTTTTTTGCCATAATGCATAACTTGTGGCTCATGGTGAAACTCATTACTGATACCGTGACCACAGAACTCACGCACGATACTAAAGCGTTCAGGCTCGACCACTTCTTGGATAGCGGCACCAACATCACCCAAACGCGCGCCATCTTTGACGACACTCATGCCTGCATACAGCGCATCTTGCGCCACTTTACAGATACGCTGCGCCATGATGGAACCATTACCAACGATCCACATTTTTGAGGTATCGCCATAATAGCCATCTTTAATGACAGTCACATCGATATTAATAATGTCGCCGTCTTTAAGCAATTTGTTTTCGGTTGGGATACCGTG
>NZ_JBPYDC010000291.1:0-1252 GCF_051847575.1 Psychrobacter sp. 1U2 | reverse complement strand
AGTAGCAACCCCAATGGCATAACTGGTGGTCAATATCACGCCTCTTTTTACTGTTGGGTTTTTCTCACGTGCCACGATATTGGCGACAATAGGCAGCATTGGCAGTACACATGGGGTTAGTGCTAAACCCAAACCTGCTAAAAATAATAAACCTAATGCCAACCATGGATGCGATGCTAGTCCAAACGGATCACCATCGACTAAGCCATTAGCATTTATATTATTGCTGTCAGACGTATTATTGACCGTATCACTGCCTATGACGTTAGTATCTGCTCCAGAAATCGTATTGGTTGTAAGCTCGTCATCTAAAGAACTCTCATCTAGCAAGGCATAGTCAATAATTTCGTCATCTGTCTCCGCTTGCTCTGCTGTAGACGTAAGACTGTCAGCATCAGTTATACTTGTTGTTTCTGCTGTCGTTGCAGTACTTGCAGCTAACTGAGTATTGTCGTTCGTTGCTGAGGTTTTAGTTGTAGAGGCAGGGGCGAGGTTTTGGGCAGAAGTACCGGCGCTACTTGCCGCTGCTTGTTGCGACGACGCGGCGATATTGACGGTAGTATTAATCTTCTCAGGTGGGTAACAAAGCCCTGCTTTAGCACAGCCTTGCCAGCCAATAACCACGGCTGCATTATCTACACTTTTGCCACTCGTACTGCTAAGCGTCGTGGTCGCAACCATGTTAGCTTGATCAAATACTGGGACACGGCCAAAGGTTGGATCATCAATTGAGTACGGCGTCTGACTAAAAGTAAATGGCGCGGCAGTCACACCAGCAGGCAAGGTTAGCTTTATTTGATCTTTATAAACATAGTGTTCAGGAGTGATATCAAAGTTAATCGACAACTGCGTCCCTGTAGCGACAGGCTTACTGACACTACCTACCTGAAAGGCTTGATCGACTGGCAAAAACTTTGGTTTCGATGAGCTTTTGTTACTACCAAACAAATCACCCAAGCTAGCAGCCTGAGCTGTCATGGATGTGGCGGTCAGCCCAGTAGCGACCAATCCAGTAGCGACTTGTCCAATAGGTACTAGTCCTGTCAATAATGAGCTACTGGTTAAAGCAAATGCCAACAGATAAGACTTTTTGGAAGAACGATTTACAGTTAGCGATGGAGGTTTTTCTGGTGTCTTAATGGACATAAAGGACTGCCTATTTATTACTAATACTTAAATCGACTTAATCGATATTTACTTACGTTGTGCTGCGATATCAACCGTGGTTTTGATTTTCTCTGGCGGGTAACAT
>NZ_JBPYDC010000290.1:0-1252 GCF_051847575.1 Psychrobacter sp. 1U2 | reverse complement strand
TCTTCCGGCATAAACGCCAAATGAGGCACATGATTACTGTGCTCGCTATGACTGTTACGATCGTTGGGGCCTAATACACGTACAAGATCCATGACATCTGCCATTACTGCTGAGGCGGTAGCGCCTGCGCCTGCGCCATCACCGCAATACAGCGTTTGTCCTAGAGGATGTGAGTTCACCAGTACCGCGTTTTTTACCCCATTCACATTGGCAAGTAAAGCGTCTTGCGGGATCAATGTTGGATGTACGCGTAGCTCAATGCCAGCGCTGCCTTGTGGATCATCTTTACTACTCCGGCGAACGGCAAAGCCTAAATGCTTGATACGATAGCCCAGCTCTTCAGCGTAGTTGACGTCTTGTAGCGTAATACCAGTGATACCTTCGCAATATACTTTGTCAAACTGTAATGGAATGCCAAAGGCGATAGAGGCGAGTAGAGCAAGCTTGTGAGCAGCATCAATACCTTCAACATCAAATGTCGGGTCTGCCTCAGCATAGCCAAGCTCTTGTGCTTCTGCCAAAACGTCTTTAAATGGACGCCCTTTATCACGCATCTCAGTCATGATGAAGTTACCAGTACCGTTAATGATACCAGCTAACCAATCTATTTTATTGGCGGCAAGTGCTTCGCGCATAACCTTGATAATAGGAATACCACCTGCCACTGCTGCCTCATAAGCCACGTGCACATGATTGGCCTCCGCCAACGCAAATATCTCATTACCATGCTCAGCAAGTAACGCCTTGTTGGCTGTAACGACGTGTTTACCATTCTTAATGGCATGCATAATAATGTCTTTGGCAAGAGTTGTACCACCAATGACTTCGATGACAATATCGACGTTGTCACTTGCAGCAATTGCCATCAAATCATCGTTTTGGACGATACTAGGGTCGATATCATCACGCTGACGACGTGTACCAACTTCGGTAATAATAATGTCGCGTCCACTACGACGTTTAAGCTCAGCTAAGTTATCATTGATTAGATTGACCACGCCAGTACCGACGGTACCTAGGCCAAGTATCGCTAGTTTGATCGATTTACTCACAGTATCCTCAGAAAATTAAATGATAGTAAATTATATAAGATGAAAACATGGCTCTTGTAACGTTAACTATTACCAATAAAGCCATTTTTATATAGCATCTCACCGTATCATACCGACAAGCAATTGTGACGTCTACCTAAGCTGACTGTTGCTAAAGCCGATGATATTATAGTAGGCGATTAGCTGGCATCGATCGCTGT
>NZ_JBPYDC010000289.1:0-1252 GCF_051847575.1 Psychrobacter sp. 1U2 | reverse complement strand
CAAGTTTGAGGTCATAAAGGATCGGTGCTGAGAGCTATTATGAACCAACAACGAAAAATTACTGTAGCAATAAACAGAGATAAAGTCGATGGTATAAATACGGTTATTATTGATTTTGAAACAGTACATTAGCAACGAAATACCACTAGGCTAGTTTTGTTTTTAAGTATGATATTAGGTTTGTCAAAGGACATAGGAAGAAATGCAGCGTCATTACGTTGCTGCATTTATGGTACATATTATCGAAAGCTAAGAAATACTATGATTCTTACGTTTTTAAATAAAGTTTATTCGTTATTATGGTGTCCCAGCATGATCGACTTTGACTTGTGTAGACAGCATACGACCTTTAGTCTCAGCTTTACGCGATGCCTCATCCCAGTCGGGGGCTGCACACATAAATAGTGTTTTACCATCCTGTCCACCAAGAGCCACAGCAAAAATACCGTCAGGTGCGGTATCGATAGTTTCTAAAATTTTACCACCCTCGCTAATACGTACAGCACGCTGATTTAAAGTATCTGCAATCCAAACAGCGCCTTCGCTATCTAGTGCAAGGCCGTCTGGTAGAATTTCGGCGTTTCCTATACGCACACCAAGGTTTGGCTCATCGCCCAATTCGCCAAAGCTTGCAAAGTCACGTTTTTCGCCAAGTGTCCCATCTTTATTAATATCAAATTGCGAGATTTTATTGCCAAATAGTTCGTTGACGATTAAGGTCTTTTCATCGGCTGATATCACCATGCCATTGGGAAAAGACAAACCTTTTGCAACCACTTGTGAGCTTCCATCCGGTCTAACCAGTACCAGTCCTGCGTGCTCATGATCAGCGCCGCCCATCAAGTCAAAGCCAAAGTTACCGACGTAAGCGTTTCCATTGGGAGCGACCACCATATCGTTAGCATGTCCACCGCAATGCTCCCAAATGTCAGCGTGCACGACTAATTCGCCATTGTCTTCTAAGCGTAAGACTTTACGGTCTTTCATCGATACTACCAGCATACGACCGTCAGGCAACCAACCTAAACCAGAAGGTTGCTGTTCAATATGGACAATTTTTTCTGCCACACCTTGATCATTAACGCGGTAAACCCCCTGCGTATAAAAATCAACAAACCATAAAGCGTTTTTATACCAGCGAGGGCCTTCTAGATAATGAAAGCCATCAACGACAACGTCTAACTCATATTTCGACATAATTATTTCCCTTAATTAGTGGTTATCTTCCTTGATAAATAAGTGCAATTATTTT
>NZ_JBPYDC010000288.1:0-1260 GCF_051847575.1 Psychrobacter sp. 1U2 | reverse complement strand
CAGTGTGGCTAGCTTATCTAATGGTTGTAGAGCCATAATGTCTTCTCATTTTGATGGTTTTTTCTTATAGTTTTTATAATTTAATTAGGCATTCAACTAGCAATTAACAACAGCCAACATGGTCAAATGGGCATTTCTCCATACCCATGCGTGTATGCCATTCATGGAAATTTTCTAAAAATAGTGGCTGTAGCTCAAGTGTATAAAAGCTGGCTGGGTTATCAATGCCGAGACTCTCCGCAAACATCATTAGCATAAATAAATCTTCTTCATCGCGTGCGGCGCGTGCCATTGTTTGCCGATATGGTGCATGGTAGAACTCATTAAGTCCTGTTAGGAATCTTTGCCATAAAGGCTGATCGTTTTTTGTTTCGTCCATAGTTTTGCCTTGGTTCTAACAACTTATTTATTAGATAATATCATTAACTGGTGGGTTACACTGTACTAACCATATCCTATAAAACAATATTCCAAAGCATAAAAACGCCAGCAATTGCTAGCGTTTTGTTCTGCTCAAATATTTCAGATTTAATTAAGTCTCATTTTTACCTTTATGCTGCGACCATTCACGGCGTAGCACAGACAGACTCTCAAAAGTAACCAAAATCGTTGCAATCATAATGATGATATCCATAATAATGAGTAACCAATTACCATCAGTATAGAAAGTTTTGAGCTGAATTAACAACGCAAAAACCGTCATGACTAGCAAGAACGACAATGGCGCTAAAGTGTACCAAACCGTCTTGCCATTACGTAACAAGATAACGGTTACGATCATAAGCGTTAATGCTGCCATCAATTGGTTAGTAGTACCAAATAGTGGCCAAATAATCATGCCGCCTTCACCGCCAATACCGCCCGCACCGAACGCCAATAATAGACAGGATCCGACTGCTAACAAGGTGGCGACGACGCTTTTACTTAAAATTGGAAGGTTATAGAACTCACCAAACTCTTGGAAGATGTAGCGCTGTAGACGAACGCCAGTATCCATTGTTGTACCGGCAAATAATGCTGCCATTACCGTAAGCATCGTCTGCGATAGCACCAAATCAATACCAACGCCATTACTTAAAATAGTAGCACCACCATCAATAAAAGCACCGATAGAGCCGTCACCAAAGTTTTGATAAATCGCCTGCCAATCACCTAAAGTTGCAAAACCTGCGGTCGCCGCTAATATAGCACCAAGCGCAAGCATACCTTCACCTAATGCACCAAAATAACCTACAAACCGAGCGTCCTCCTCTTTATCGA
>NZ_JBPYDC010000287.1:0-1260 GCF_051847575.1 Psychrobacter sp. 1U2 | reverse complement strand
CTCGCTGCTTAGAAGTTTTAAAAAAATACTTCCATGCTTGTTAATGGTCAATAAGCGTAAAGTTATAGAGATACGAAAAGAGCCCTAAATAAATCTTATTTAGGGCTCTTTGGTCTTTAGTATATATCAAGTATATGACAAAACCAGTTTAAAGTAAGGGCCTCAATAAGTTAACTAATCGCTCAATAACTTGCTGGCTTTCATGACGGCTGATGTTTAGTGGCGGTAATAGGCGTACGACATGACCGCCTGTGACATTGATGATTAGTTTGTGCTCATCGCGTGCTAGATCCACCAGCTGACTACAGTCCATGGTATTGGGTAAGACAATACCTATCATCATTCCAGCACCGCGACTACTAACGTCGTATTGTTGCAGCTCGTCCGTTATGCTTTTACGAATAAACTGACCTTCGGTTAACGCGTTTTCCATTATGCCGCTATTTGCCAATACATCGTACACACTATGTACTACGCGACTTGCAAGCGGTGTGCCGCCATAAGTAGAACCATGACTGCCTGCGCCGAATAAGCCGTTAGCACGTCCGCGTACCATACAGGCGCCTACAGGAAAACCATTACCAAGGCCTTTAGCAGTAGTCAATACATCAGGACGAGCGTTGCTATGTTGATAAGCAAAATATTTGCCCGTACGTCCGTTGCCAGTCTGTACTTCATCAATCATAAAGAGCCAGTTGTTTGTCTCACATTGTGCTTGTAGCTCTTCTAAATAGCTAAATCCATTAGCTGCAGTATTGAGACCGCCTTCGCCTTGAATAGGTTCGATGAATATTGCACAAATATCATCATAATCTTTGGCCGCTTGTTTGATAGCTGCGATGTCACCGAAGGGCACACGGATAAAATCATCATCTAAGGTATAAAAACCTTCACGCGCTTTAGGATTGGCAGTCGCTGATAACGATAGTAAAGTACGACCATGAAATGATTGCTCCATCACAATAACTTTTGGACGTTTAAAGCCTTGCTGGTGAGCATAAAGTCGCGCCATCTTTAGAGCAGCTTCATTGGCCTCAGCACCACTATTGGCAAAAAACACGCTATCCATTTGTGCTGCAGTACAAAGTGCTTCTCCTGCACGTTCTTGCCAATCGATGCCAAACAAATTGCTGGTATGAACCAAAGTGGCAGCCTGCTGCTGAATAGCTTCGGTAACCTTCGGATGACAATGCCCTAAGCCGCACACTGCAATGCCTGTAAGTGCATCTAAATATGGAGTTTCATCTTTGGTATATAACC
>NZ_JBPYDC010000286.1:0-1261 GCF_051847575.1 Psychrobacter sp. 1U2 | reverse complement strand
ATTACCGTACTAATAATATCAACCAGTATGGGCAACAGCTTTTGGGTGAGTACAGTACACTGACTACGATAGATTATAATGGACAAGACACGTTCAATGTCGTTATACGTCAATATCAAACAGAGACTGACCAAAATAAAAAAATCAACTCAAGTGTTCATAAGCTAACGCTTGATGTAGATGAAGGGTTAATCTTAGTTAATGATGCTATCGTAAAATAAGCGTTAATGGCTTTGATTGTGGGCTAGTTTTGTTTTTACCTGTTTGATCAGCAATGAGACATATAAAATTACTGCTAAGACTAAGCAGATAAAAGTTAGAGGTAAAAACAGACTTTCTTGAAGTACACCTTCAGAATTAACGCCGCCATAAAACATAGTTTCCATCAGTCCAAAAAACGCAGCAAGCGCTAACAGGATTGAGCCACCGATAAACAGTTTAGATTTCATAAAAGCTCCTTTAGACAATAAACTAAAATTATAAGCATGCTTTCTTTAAAGATTATTGCAGTATCGCTATCGTTCAATGACACAAATAGGATAGTTTCCTGGATTTTGACCACCGCCTAAATCCAAGCAAATATCATGATAATAAAATTCGTGAGCTTTGATACCTAGCCAGAAAGCAATAATGACAGTAACAGCAATTATTATCATCATCTTAATATTCATATAGAGATCCTAAGTAAACAAGCAACTACAACAATATTGATTTGGGTCTATCTTATATGAGTTGGAAATAAATAGAGTGGTAGTTTGTACTTTTCACAAACTATTCATAATTGTATTTTTTGCAGGACAATTCAGATTACGAGCAAATATTGCGATAGTTTATACCAGTTTAGACAACGTCATTCTTAGTGCGGCAGACAGTCTGAAAATTAAGCTCTCTAAAGTATCAACATTGCTTGATCAATCTGCTGTTGTATCTTAAGCAGAAATTTTTCGGTCATTAATTTCGATACTAATTTCTTAAAGGAACAAAGCTAGTATGAAATAAGCACTACTTTTAAGCACGCTGTTACTCAGTTTAACGGCATGTCAGAATACTAATACACATATCTTAGATAAGAACGATACCTCACCCGCAAAACCATCCATAACCGTTGAAGCGGATCATACGACTTCCAACATAAGCGGTAACTATAATAAAAGCTTTCACTATGCGGATTTTTCTGCGCGTGTAGTGAGTACGCCTAATATTAAAGGTGGTTATAACTTAAAAATTCAGACAATGGGAGAAGATATGATTGAAAAATCCA
>NZ_JBPYDC010000285.1:0-1264 GCF_051847575.1 Psychrobacter sp. 1U2 | reverse complement strand
AGATATAAACATTAATAATAAGTACACTTCTATAAGGACTAGATATAATGCCCAAACAAAAGCAGTACTACTTATTGTTGTACTGCAATTAGTATAGGTCTTGAATAAGCTTTGCCTCTATAACTGGTTTGTAACGTAACGTCAGTATTTGCAACTGGTGTTATTCAAACGTACTCACACCTTATCGAATTTTTATATTATAAGCCTAAAACTATTAATAATAGAGATTGAATAAAAATCAATACAACGCCTATTTAGCTACGATAATCTGCATTAATTTTGACATAATCATAAGACAGATCACAGGTATAAACAGTGTCGCTGGCATCACCTCGCGCTAAGTCAATATGAATAGTAATCTCAGGGCGACTCATGACTGTCTTGCCCGCCTCTTCGGTATAATTTGGTGCCACACCGCCGTTTTGACAGATCATAACGTCATCTAGATATACATCGACTTGCTCGGTATCTAAATCCTCAATACCTGCATAACCAACGGCTGCTAAGATGCGGCCCCAATTAGCATCGCTTGCAAAGAACGCTGTCTTTACCAATGGTGAATGCGCAACTGCATAAGCTACATCGCAGCATTCTTGAGTGGTTTTACCACCGGTGACTTTTACGGTCATAAACTTTGTTGCACCCTCACCGTCGCGCACAATTAATTGGGCCAGACGCACGAACACATCAGTTAGGGCAGTAAGTAGCGACTGATAATGTGGATGCTCAGGACTATCGATTACATCGGTACTGGCAGCCCCTGTCGCTATCAATACGCAGCAGTCATTGGTTGAGGTATCGCCATCGACGGTAATACGGTTAAAAGACTGCTCATTAATAGCAACCAACATCTCTTGCAATAGGTCAGCTGCAATATTGGCATCAGTCGCCACATAACCCAGCATGGTCGCCATATTAGGGCGGATCATGCCTGAGCCTTTAGATATACCAGTGATATGATAGCTCGTATCTGCAATATCCACTTTTTGGCTTGCAAGCTTAGGAATAGTATCAGTCGTCCGAATCCCGTTAGCCGCTGCCAACCAGTTATCTGCTTTTAAGCTGTCTAAAGCCTTATCTAACCCCGCTATGACCGCTTCACTATTTAGCGGCTCACCTATCACACCAGTAGAGAACGGCAGCACCGCACTGGTGTCTACGCCAGCCTTAATCGCCAAAGCTGCGCAAATCTCTTCTGCGCGGCGTTTACCATCGGCACCTGTACCCGCATTGGCATTACCTGTGTTAGTCACCAAGTAGCGCG
>NZ_JBPYDC010000284.1:0-1265 GCF_051847575.1 Psychrobacter sp. 1U2 | reverse complement strand
TATCCCCTGTCTTAAAACTGTCTTTGTCAGTGACAGATAATGATTTTCCATGACGCTCAAAAAACACTTCAAGATTGGCCACTCGGCGATGGTCAATATTGTTATCCGGTGACTTTAATCCCCAATTCTTTGGATATTCTGACCAATTTGACTTCATGTCGTGATTGACCAGCTGCTGTAAATCTATATTTTGCAAACGATAAGCACGTACGATGACATCGGTACTTCTCCCCGTTTTCATCGGTACATCACCACGTGGAAAGTCCAGTTTTTGATAAGTGGCGTCATAATTGACTGTCACGCCGATTTGTTTTTTGGCATCTGCTGCCAGCTTGCTACCACTGCTGTTAGGACTGGCAGCCATCACTGGTTGTATCATCATTATTAAAAATACAACTGCTAAGAGCGGTTTAAAACCGTACTGCTTTACCCTATTCATCTTTTATGCCTTATATTGTCTATTTTTAATAAAATCTGACTAGGCACTTCATTATCTAGATTGTTTAATAACTACCTTTAACGATAATTGACTACTTAATCAGATTACTAATAGTCTTAAATGCAGGGTCGCGACTTGTGCGACATAGCTCAAACAATATGGTCTCAACCGTAGTAATTACCCCACCTGCGCGGCGAATACGCCGTATGGCTTGTTTTTTATCATATGGAAAGCGTGATCCTACCGCATCACCAACGATGACTGGTTGCATGCCATTATCCAGTAAATCTAACGCCGTTTGCATGACACACACATGCGTCTCAACGCCAAATAGTAGAACGATACTACGGTTTTGCTGCGCCAAATAATGCCATGAATCATCGTTGTCGCAAGCGCTAAATGTAACTTTTTCAAAACTTTTAGCATTATCACCTTCTAATAGCTCAAAAACTTCAGGTAACGTATCACCGAGACCTTTTTTATATTGCTCATTAAGCATAATAGGGATATCAAGGGCCTGTAGACCTTTTATCAACGTTGTTATTTTTTTGACGATGTTTTCGTGATCATAAATGTGCGGCGTTAGGCGCTCTTGCACATCGATAAGCATTGCTTGCGTGTTTTCACGAGCGATGCGATAAGTACGATCGGTAATCATAGTGGCCATATTGAGTACACTCCTTGTACGTTTGTAGCACATCGCTACAGACTAAATGATTGATTTGTTGTTATTTGATATACGCTCATTTAGTCATATTTCGTCCGGTGCGTCAATAAACATAATCTTTATTAACAACTTATGAACGTTATGTCATAGATGGTTTTT
>NZ_JBPYDC010000283.1:0-1265 GCF_051847575.1 Psychrobacter sp. 1U2 | reverse complement strand
CGTATTCGCTCACTACAGCGCTATCCAAGGTAACGGTTTTAAAACTCTAGCCGAAGGTCAAAAAGTGTCTTTCATCTTAGGTGATGGTAAGAAAGGACCACAAGCTGAGCAAATCGAAGCACTGTAATCTTATTGATGTTAAGTTTGATCGTTTGATCAATACTTTTCATTTTTAAAGATAAAATAAAAGCTAAGATTAGTTTGTTGTATAACAACAAAAATATTGTTTAGACTCTATAAAAAAGCAACCTCTAATCAGGTTGCTTTTTTTATTGAAAAAATAACTTTGTAGACAAACGATTGATTATAAATAAGCAGGCGCAGTAAGGTGATAATATGAAATGGGAAAACTGGTTTTCGATTGATTGGCAACAGGTAGTTGGCATCTCTTTATCCGCAGTAGGCTTTTATATTGGCCTTATGATGTTCACACGCTTGATGGGACTACGTAGCTTCTCCAAGCTATCGAGTCACGATTTTGCCATGACTGTAGCCATTGGTAGTATCCTGGCATCGACAGTATTATCTGACACGCCATCGTTACTCCAAGGATTGTGTGCAGTTGGTGCATTATTTGTCATTCAAGGTTTGGTCTCGATGATAAGACGAAAAATCAAACCTTTAAAAGCACTGATAGATAATCAACCTATAATCTTAATGGCGCATGGTGAATATTTTTGGGACAACTTAAAAGAAGCTAACTTGAGCACTAGTGATGTCCAACAGGTATTACGTAAAAATAGTATTAAATCAAAATCAGAGGTTTTTGTTGTAATCATGGAAACAACTGGTGATATGAGCGTCATTAAAAATAACGATGTAACACCAGATTGGTCATTATTTAATGATATACGTGACAGCGAGCTGCTAATTGACGCTACTAAAAATTCTATGAAAAAAGATACTTTGAACAAAGCATAGTTAAATATGTAATAATAAATTTTGAACGATAAAATCATGAATATATTATGTCATCTGACATGTTTTATATAAATAGTGACAAATTTATGACGCATTATTCACGGCGTTGTCTTGACCTTACTAAGATGCTCACGCAAGATAGTTAGGTCTAATAAGTCAAGCTCAACAGATAATCGTTGACAAACGTAGCTACAAGATTTAAGTAATATTTTGCATCAAGTAAATCAATAGTTTTTGATTTATATTTTCAATTCATAACATTAATAAACGAGGAACGTATGAAAGCATTAGTCGCGGTCAAGCGTGTCATTGATTACAACGTAAAAGTTCGTGTAAAAGCTGAT
>NZ_JBPYDC010000282.1:0-1267 GCF_051847575.1 Psychrobacter sp. 1U2 | reverse complement strand
AGTCTTAATTTGCGGTAAATACTGCATATTGAAGACAACAATGGGGTTGTTATCCACCGGATACGACCCCATTTTTATATCTACGGTTTATAGATAAAGGATGCAGATTTGCTTACAGCCAAATTTGATCAGCTGGTTAAACAGCTGCGTATTTTACCAGGTGTTGGTCAAAAAAGTGCTCAGCGTATGGCACTCCACCTCCTTACCAAAAAACGTCCACAAGGGATGGCGCTTGCCCAAGCACTTGATGAGGCAATGCGTGATATTGTTGAGTGTCAGCGTTGTCATAGCTTTAGTGATGATGCGGTTTGTCCACTGTGCCAAGATCCAAGACGTGATGATGGGTTGTTATGTGTGGTCGAAACCGCCGCTGACGTCATGGCCATTGAGCAAACAGCGGGTTACCGTGGACGTTATTTTGTTTTAGGTGGGCATCTGTCACCGATTGATGGTATTAGCGCTGATGATTTAAACATTGACCAGCTGGTATGGCGCGTTAAACAAGAGCAGGTTGAGGAGCTTATATTGGCAACAGGTACCACTGTTGAAGGTCAGACAACGGCACACTTTATCAGCGAAGCGGTGAGTCGTCATGTCAATAAAGTCACTCGTTTGGCACAAGGCGTACCCATAGGCGGTGAGCTCGAATATTTAGATAGTATGACATTGGGACAGGCACTACAAAATCGCTCCTTTTTATAATATAAACAAAAGCTATATGTTTTAGTCTCGTAAATAATGGCTTTAAACTTGACGCTGTCATACGAAACGCTCCAAAACATGAACGCTAATTTGTTATAATTTTCTTTTATTGTCTCTAGGCGCTATTAATAGCGCTCTTTTTTCTTCTATTCTCTTCTATCTAAGCAGGTATCTGCCCGTGTCTGATCTAAGCTCTTTTGATGTAAGCGCTCAAACCAATTTATCTCAAGTTGATTTTTCGCAAGATGATTTGTCTCAAGACGATGTTTTGCAACCCGATGCAAAAGAAGGCGTTGACGGTGGTCAAACATATGCAGCTACTAATGTGGTAGACATGCCTGCCGAGCCGGATATTGACGCGTTGCTAGACATAGCAGATGAAGCATCTGTCACTTGGGTACGTGAGCAAGCGCAATTGGACGAGGTTATCAAGGCCTTGGAAGTTTGCGGGCGGGTAGCGTTAGATACTGAATTTATCAAGCGTGACACTTACTATCCACGTCTTGCTTTAGTGCAGCTTAATACTGGCGATCACATTTATTTATTAGATGCCCCGCAACTGCAA
>NZ_JBPYDC010000281.1:0-1267 GCF_051847575.1 Psychrobacter sp. 1U2 | reverse complement strand
GAAGATAAGCTGACTGATGACGAAAAAAGCATGGCTGAGATTTTGGAGTCTGTATTTTTACCAGAAGAGTCATTAGATAATTTCTTAGACAAATTGACGCCAGAGGGTGGGCGCGGCGGTCTCTATGTTGGTCACTTCACCGAGCTTGATGATGGCGATAATAGCGACATTGATATCGGAGCGATATATTTTGATATCAGTGATGACGGCGCTGGTAGCGTTGATGGGCGTATCAGTTACCAACAGCAGATTTGTCAAGAAAACCGCACACTCGATGTCAATACGGGCTTTAAAGTAGACAATTATATTACGGGCAAGGTAACAGGTAGCCTTGATACAGCAGAATTTTTAGACATCAAATATATCAATGATCTAGATCTTGAAACGCCAAACTTAATGACTACCTTTGCAGGTAGCTTTAAGGAAAACCAAGTAGGCTCACCATGGAGAGGCAGTTTTGAATATCAAGACAGTCTAGGTGGCACCACCCTTTCAGCTGCCAAAGACAATTGTAAGGTTACCTATACTCTGAGTGATCGTTCTAACTTTACCACTTATGCACTCGATTATACACTAGGTGCCATGATGCTCGACATCACTGGTAATGGTAACCAAAAAACCGTCACTTGGAAGAATCCAACTAACACAAAACAAGTATTAGTCAGCCAAATCGATGTCAATAAAGCTGAGTCTGGCGCCAACGGTTATGTACAGAATGCTGTATTGGCTAATAGCGAAACACAATTCACGCCTGTTATTCCAAATGTCTCGACGAACTACGCTATTGTCGTGCAGGCATTTGATGCGAATAATAAACTGATTGGCTATCAAGCAATCGTACAAGATTTGCCTGAATCATTATGATCTTTGAATATATGAGCTTTTATAAGTATACATATGATGATTAACTCCAGACGACTCTGAAAAAGTTTTAAACGTTTTTTAAGCATTAAAATTACAGTCTGGCTTCTTAGCCATTTAATACAAGGATACCTGTCAGTTCATCATTTGAATTGGCGGGTTGCTTTTGTTTTATTGACGTCATTTTTATTTTCAAACTTTGGCTATATGGACTTGCTCATATTATTTATCGGAGTATTATCGTCAGCACAGTTTCTATGTTACTGCCTTACCAACGATTTGCTGATGGCAGTGTTTAAACATCAATAACCAACGTGAATAATGAAAAGTTGCTAACTATGGTTTTGCCATTATCCTTTACAGACTTTAAAAGCTACAGCTTACGTTTAGGCGTGCTTGCGCTACC
>NZ_JBPYDC010000280.1:0-1268 GCF_051847575.1 Psychrobacter sp. 1U2 | reverse complement strand
CTGAGGCCATTGACCTCGAGGGCTTAACCATCGGTATGATTGGTATCGGTGACATTGGTAAGCGGATTACCAAGCTTGCCAAAGCCTATGACATGAACGTCCTATGGGCAGAGCGCCAAGGTTGCAAGCCTCGTAATGACGACTACACCGACTTTGAAACCGTCCTCAGCAAGTCAGATGTCATCACCATACATTGCCCGCTCACCGAGGAAACAAAACATCTCATTAACCAAGATACTCTAAGCAAAATGAGCAAAAAACCGCTACTGGTCAACGTCGCACGTGGCAAGATTGTCGATAGCGAGGCCTTAGCTAGCGCAGTCAGACAGGAGCAAATACTCGGCTATGCTACTGATGTCTTTGAACAAGAACCTGCCGGTGAAAATGACCCGATTGTCCAGCTTGCCAATGAAGGTCATCCTCGCATCATTCTAACCCCGCATATGGGTGCAGGCAGCCGAGCCTCGCAAGTCAAACTATGGAAGATAATCACTCGACAAATCAATGACTTTATTGAAAATAACTAGAATTAAAGTGGTTGGGATTAAAATAACTGAGATGTGAATTGAGAGGGTTTTGGTTTGCGATTTTGAGGGCTTGGGTTTTTGGAGCCAATCCTGCTTTTCGCTTGTCAAACTCTCGTAGAAGATGTAGATAAGGTGTAATCCACCGAATAAGCTCTGCTATTATGTTCAGTAAACTTTATGAAAATGCTATGGCAGCGTACTTCAGATAGAGCTATTTTAGATCATAAAAGGAATTACAGTGAATAATGTACAGCGAACACTTGATGAAGTTAACCTCAAAACTAAACCATCAAAAGATAATGGAAACAGTATTACAGACCAAGATTTTCAGCCTAAATCTACTAAATCAACAGGCTCAAAATACTCTATACCAGATGATATTATCAACGACTGGAAACTAAAAATACAATTTAAAATGTATGATCCTAAAGGTGACTTTAGCGTACCTTGTTGCTGCGCTTTCTTTTTATTTGACGATGAGTGGAATGAAGAAGGTCTTAGTGCATTAAAAGAACAGTCAGGTGCAGAATTGTTAATTGGCATAAGAACCAGTCGTAGATTTGTGGAGATTAATAACGTCATAGATGGTGTGGTTTGCTGTGAGCTTAAGCAGGTTGATAGGATTGTAAATCAGTTCCAAGCTATGTTGAGTGTGCATGGAAGCTATATTGCTATGGATCTGAATGACATCATCAGCTTTTTTAATCAATGTCCATATACTCAATATGCAGAATCAAAACT
>NZ_JBPYDC010000279.1:0-1270 GCF_051847575.1 Psychrobacter sp. 1U2 | reverse complement strand
ATGGCAGGCACAAATGGACTACGGTCATGGTACCGGTCACGGCGTTGGTTACTTCTTAAACGTTCACGAAGGCCCGCAAGTCATCGCTTATAGTGCCAGTACGCCAAAAGAGCGTGCGATGAAAGAGGGGATGATTTCTAGTAATGAGCCAGGATTATACCGTGAAGGTAAGTGGGGCATTCGTATTGAAAACTTAGTAGTCAATATGCCGGTGGCAAATGCTACTGAGACTGAGTTTGGTGAATTTTTAAACTTTGAAACCATTACCTATTGCCCGATTGATACCCGTTTGCTCGATACAACTTTGCTCAACCAAGTAGAGGTCGATTGGCTCAATGATTATCACAGCCAAGTCTATGCTGAGCTAAAGGATCGTGTTGAAGGTGCAGCACTTGAATGGCTGACCGAACGTACACAAGCTATTTAAAATAAAGACTGGTTAATGCTTGATTGAAATACAAAAAGCCCCGTAAAAATATTTACGGGGCTTTTTTAATGGAGCTCTTTAACGGATATCTAAAAGCTGTCGATAAATCAGTTAATAGACTAGTGTTTTTTAGCCATATTTTCTTGAACAATATCTTCAACCGCTTGGTTTTTTTCTGTGATTCCGGCAAGCTGCTGACCCACTTCCGCTCGTAACCATGATTTTAAGTCCTCAGATATTTGCATCATTTGCTCACTCAGATAGTCATCTACATGCATCTCTAGCTCTTGAATTAAGCTCTCGTGGGCAGCAGTCAGTTCTGGGTTTTTAAAAGACAAATCAATTGCTGCGCCTTTTTGAGGTTTTACGATAGTGTTTTCAGTCTGACTGACCGTATAAGAGTGATCATTGACACCGTTTTTTTCGTTGTTGGTAGGACTGTGTGCATCGCTCGTAGTTTGCTTGTCGTTCGTAGCGGCTTCGGTATCGCTCTTCTCTTGCTCAGCACCGCTTTGTTCATCCGCTTCTTTCTGAGCTTGTTCTGCTTGTTGTTTTTCTTTTTTAGCTTCTTCTTGTTCAATTTTTGCAACATCACGTGCTTTTTCTTCTTCAAGCTTTTTTTCTTCAGCTAAGCGTTGTTGTTCCGCAGCGGCACGTTGTTCTGCTTGCTTATCAGCAAGCGCTTTTGCAGCCGCTTGCTCAGCTTTATGCGCACTATATAGCTCATCAAGGTGTGCATCTAAGTCTGGCAAACTAAAGGTAAAGCTTTCGTAGGGGGTGTCTGTTTGCAGCAGAGTCGTGATATCCGTTAACTCTTGGACGATGGCGGCCCGTATCTGCTCT
>NZ_JBPYDC010000278.1:0-1272 GCF_051847575.1 Psychrobacter sp. 1U2 | reverse complement strand
ATTTGCACTGCTAATATCTGCCAATGCCATCAATTCAGCCATAAAGTAGTCACTAGCTGGTAGGTTTTTGAGTTGCTTTTTCGATAAGCTAGCAAGCGGTATTGATAATTCTTGCAAGCGTTCATGAGCTTTTTTAAGTTCAGTACGCGAGACGCGCATGTCCTGTTCTGACCAATCAATCATACAAGCTTTCCAAAATAATAAATAAAAATGAGAGATGGCTGGCAACCATTTGCACCAGCGAAATTTTTATACTACATCATATATATCGCCTATCTACTAATAGAACAGCGGCGATAAAGCTACCAACGGCGCTTTTCACGATGCTTGGCGGCCACTACCAAACCTTGAGGTAGACTCTTTGCAAGATAACGTTGCAGCTTATCGGTGATAAAAACAGACCGATGCTTGCCGCCCGTACAGCCAATAGCAACTGTCACCGTATGGCGATTGTTATGTAAAAAATCTGGCAGCCAACGATCTAAAAATTTTGCAATATCGTCAGTCATCTCGGCGACCTCTGGATAATCAGCGAAGAACTCATCAACCTCTGGATCAAGACCAGTTGCGGTACGCAGCTCAGGGTTCCAATGCGGGTTTGGTAAAATTCTCACATCAAATATAAAATCGGCATCGATAGGACTGCCATATTTAAAGCCAAAAGATAGCAGATTGATCACAATCTTATTGTCTGCACCAATATGATCTCGCAGACGCTCTTTTAGCTGATGAATGTTTAATTTACTCGTATCAATCTTTATATCAGCATAGCTGGCAATAGGCTCTAGTAACTCTTCTTCTTTTTTGATAGCAGCAGGCAGATTGTATGTCGGATAAGTAGAGCTTTCATACTCTTGTGCCATTAGAGGATGTACGCGGCGAGTGGCGTTAAAGCGTGCCACTAAAATAGTGTCCTGCGCGGTCACGTAGATTACTTTGACCGTCTGTTCGCCATAGGTTTGCTTAAGCATCTTATGAATAGAGGCAAAATTGCTTAAATCTGCGCGTGGAGTGCGGATATCGACACCAAGGGCAATACGGCGAATACTGCTCTCACCAACTAATTTATCGACGGCACTTGGTACCAAAGACAGGGGTAAATTGTCGATAGAATAATAGCCCAAATCTTCTAAAATATTTAATACCGAGGTCTTACCCGACCCTGAACGACCTGACACCACCAGAATACTGACGCTGTCATCTTGCGACTTGTCTGTTACTACTGGTCCTGACGTTACTTTGTTGTCTTGATTTGTCCCTATTGCTTCCATG
>NZ_JBPYDC010000277.1:0-1272 GCF_051847575.1 Psychrobacter sp. 1U2 | reverse complement strand
AGAGCATCGACAACACTCTATCTACAATGAAAAATAAACACACTTGGTATCAGCTGCGAGCAATGTATTTGTTCAAAGCACACAATTATTAAAACAGTTTAATATAGTCATACACACAAATGATAATCCATACAAAATTAGGGGCGCTTTATGCAAATGAAAATTAACAATGACACTTATGAAGTATTGACCAGCCAAGATATTGCACATATTGAAAAGGCAGTAGATAAATCAGCGTTGACTATGCCATTGGTCGCAGTCTATTGCGGTTCGCGTTTGGGCAATAGTGATATTTATGAGCAAGCAGCACGTGAGTTGGGACAAGCCTTGGCAAAAAACGGTATGGGCTTGGTATATGGTGGTGCCAGTATTGGTCTTATGGGCTCAGTGGCTGACGAAGTTATCAAAGGCGGGGCACAAGCTGTCGGTGTGATTCCAACGTTTATGCTCAAACATGAAATTGCGCATGACCAGCTAACACGGCTGCATCTGACTGATACGATGCACACACGTAAAACGGTCATGGCAGAGTACGCAGACGCTTTTATTACGTTGCCAGGCGGGCTTGGGACATTAGAAGAGATAATGGAGATTGCCACATGGCGTCAGCTGTATCAGCACGAAAAACCGATGATTATTCTCAATATTAATGGCTTTTATGATCGTATGATTGAGCATTTAAAATATACCACTGAGCAAGGCTTTATGAAGCAGCAAGATCTCGATCGTTTGGTGGTGTGCAATACTATCAACGAAGCAATCGACTTACTACAGACACTAGTAACGATAGAAGATGCGGTTGATACAGAGAAGATGGCTGGAAATGAAAGCCAAGTATCATAAGGTCAATCAATTGATAAGTAAGATAGCCTGTATTCATTATTAGTAGTTATATAGCAGGATAGAAAAAGGAGCAGACAACCAGTATTTGGTCATCTGCTCCTTTTTTGTATTTTCTTACCTGTGTGAGTTGGAGTGATATATTATATTGTGTTAGACGCCAAATTTGCTAAAGTGGCTTCACGAATACTGCGATTGACACCAGCCATAGCTTGAGGAAACCCACGCTCCTCAGCCAGTACGCGTGCCACATTATCAACAGCTGTACTGTCGTTATGTACAAGATAAGTCCATTCGTGCGCATAACGACGACGATCCTCAGCAGTATCGTTTGCGATCAGTCCAAGCTGTGTTAATTCATGAACGATCTGATCAGCGGCAATCAAGGTTGATGAGGCTTTGACGTTTTCAGCGCGCGCGTAGCGTATATTA
>NZ_JBPYDC010000276.1:0-1274 GCF_051847575.1 Psychrobacter sp. 1U2 | reverse complement strand
CTTAGTAGATTTGGCAGTGAAAAATCATGGTATTACTTTTATACCAACTTTTATTGCTTACCAAAGATTGGCCAAAGGTGAGCTAGTCCCTATTCTTGAGCAATATCAATTGCCCACGCTCAATGCCTATGCGGTTTACCCTAAGAATCGCTTCCTATCACAGCGCTGTCGCTATTTGATCGATTTTATTGCAGAGCGTTTTGGTGACAACCCTTACTGGGATGACTTCTAATAAAAAAACACAAGCAAGCCTAATTTAATAAGACTCAACAGTTTTCTAAAGTCGCTATAAACCCCAAAACAATGTTGCTAGTATTGTGTCAAGATATCCATCAATCATAAGGAGATGCATTATGGATTTGCAAGCACTAGGCATGAAAGCGATTAATGACTTTGATAACATACGCCAAAGTCCACTACCACAAGAGCGTTTAAACGCAGCTCGCAAGCAGGCAAGCGCATTCAGAGAACGCTTTATGGATGAGCCACCTGTTCAATTTTATCAAAGCGCCGACATGGTTAGAGTGCCCTACCCAACGTGGTACGCCTACAGCGGTGTCTATACGCAAAGCACTTATAAATTTCCCTACCTTCATATCCTAAACCGCATTTTTATCATTCAGTATCATGACTTTTTAGGCGAATTAAAAACCTTGCTGTTCTCTCCTTCTGATATCGAAGCGGATCGCGAAACGCCATTTTTCAAGCGCTTAACGGACAAGATGCCCAACTGGTCGCCGCTTGAAAGCGTGGTTGCACCTATTATCCGTGATGTGACTGGCGCATTAGCCGAAGTCGGTTTAGCTCCAGAAGATGTCGATTACATCAGCTACGATCATCTACATACCCAAGATATACGTCGTTGGCTTGGTACCAAAGATCAAACCGCCTACTTCCCTAATGCCAAGATTTTAGTTCATGAACAAGAATGGCTAAGCACCACTGCTTTGCTACCAGTACAAGCGGATTGGTATTGCCCCAATGGCATCGAAGGCGTCGACCCTGATAAAGTTATTAAATTTACTGGTAGCATCCAATTAGGCACAGGCTTAGCACTGGTGCATACTCCAGGCCATACCGAGGGCAACCATTCACTAGTCGCGCGCGTACCAGATGGGATAAGAGTCACCTCAGAAAATGGCGTCGGCGCTGATGCTTATGCGCCTATGAACTCAAAAGTGAATGCCATCCATCGTTATGCTAAAGAAACAGGCATGGAGGTGATCCTAAACGGCAATACGTTAGAAGGTAGTAATGAGCAATATATCTCAATG
>NZ_JBPYDC010000275.1:0-1277 GCF_051847575.1 Psychrobacter sp. 1U2 | reverse complement strand
TCTTATTAGACTAAGTCGCATAATAGAAATTCGTAATTTTAAATACACCAATATAAATACTCAAACCAACGCCTTATAAAGAAAATAAAGCCCAACTACGAATAACAATACTGAAAAACACTTTTTCAATAATTGCGGTGAAAGCATATGAGCGACTTTTGCGCCGACTTTGGCCGTAAAAAAGCTCATAATACTGACACCCAAAAAGGCATAAACATGCACAAAACCAATGGTGTTAGGTACACTCACTTCTTGTTGCATACCAAAAAACATAAACCCTAACGCGCCTGCTATGGCAATAGGTAGACCACACGCCGCCGAGGTGCCAACCGCCTTTTGCATGACCACATTATAACGGGTGAGATAAGGCACCGTTAAGCTGCCGCCACCAATACCAAAGATAGCAGAAGCGATGCCAATTACCCCACCTGCCGCCAATTGTTTAGGTTTTGAGGGTAGTACTATATTGTTATGGTTGGTATTACTGACATCATTAGCATGACTAGCGACCTGTTTTTTACCACCTAAAAACATCTTATAGGCGACCCACAGTAAAAACACGCCAACGATAAGCTGAAGATATAACCCAGATATCTGTCCCGCAATTCCTGCGCCCAAAAAACAACCAAGCACCAAACCGGGGGCGAGGTTTTTAAAGACCGGCCACATGACGCCGCCTTTTTTATGGTGCGCCATCAGCGAGCTGATAGAGGTGATAATAATGGTTGCAAGGGAGGTACCCAATGCCAGATGCATGACGTTATCAGCGGGGAAATCCATTTGGGTAAAGACAATAAATAGCAGCGGTACAATGATAGTACCGCCACCTACGCCAAAAAGCCCTGCTGCAAACCCTGCTAGCGCGCCAATGATTAAAAAAATGAATAATTCCACAGGTGAGTACTTTTTAGTTGAATGAAGTTGAATGGTGAATCACTTAAGCCATTTGTATTTGACTAACGTGATGATAAGCGCGATTAAAATAGACCAAACTCTCGCCACTCTCAGAATCTTGCTCAGATTGGCTGATAGCGACTACTCGGCACATAAACACACTATGAGTGCCCACTTGCTGAATATCCTCAATAACGCAATCAAAGCTCACCAACGCATCTTGTAGTACGGGCGCGCCAGTGACCAGCTCAGTCCAAGCGCCCTGCGCAAAACGCTCCTTTGCACTTAACCTGGAAGCAAAGGCATTGGATAAATGTTCGTGCTGCGCGCCTAGCACATTAACCGTTAAGATTTTATTCTCTACAAAATGCACATGCGAGCGT
>NZ_JBPYDC010000274.1:0-1277 GCF_051847575.1 Psychrobacter sp. 1U2 | reverse complement strand
TGACCCTTGCTGTCAATCCCGTAGAACTAAACTTGGGAGATTTTAGTTACGCAGCCTGACGATAATAATCAAACCACACCTGTCTTGGCGATTTATAGCCCAAGCCCTTTTGAATCCTTGTTTGGTTGTAGTACAGCTCGATGTATCTAATGATATCGTTGATAGCTGTAAATCTAGTCTTATAATCCTGATGATATACCAGCTCATTCTTTAATGTGCCCCAGAAGCTTTCTATCGGAGCATTGTCGTAACAATTCCCTTTGCCGCTCATCGAGCCTATAAAATGGTGCTGTTTAATGATCTTATGATACGCGTGGCTACAGTATTGACTACCTCTATCAGAGTGAACGATTAGCCCTTTGCTGGGTCGTTTATTTTTAATTGCCATATTGAGTGCACGGCAAACCAAGTCAGCAGTCATGCGTTTGTTGATAGCATAGCCGACAAGCTCTTTGGTGTATAAATCTTTAACGCCTGCCAAGTACAGCCAGCCCTCAGCAGTCCAGATATAAGTAATATCGCTTACCCATGCATCATTAGGACGGTTTGCATCAAACTTCTGATCCAGCACGTTTGGATAAACCAGCTTGTTATGATCGGAATCAGTGGTGACTTTAAAGCGCTTGTGACGACGGCATTTAATGCCGTATTCTTCTTTGATGCTTCTAACCATATATTGGCTGATATCGTACCCTTGCGCTCTTAGGTGGGCATGCAGTCGATCTACGCCATAGCACTGCTTGGTCTGAGTATGAGCGACTTTAACCAGTAGTTCACACTGATTGCGATGTATCTGTTGGTCGCTGAGATCACGACCCAGCCAGTCGTAATAGCTTGATAACTTAACACTTAGCACGCGGCACATAGTGGTGATGCGAAAAAGGTGCTGGTTATCTTTGATGAAGGCGTACCTGACTAGCTGTGCCTTGCAAAGTACGCCGTCGCCTTTTTTAGAATTTCGCGCTCCTCTTCGGCTACTTTAAGCTGCCGCTTGAGCTGCTTTATTTCTTGAAGAGCACTCATAAGATCAGGATCATATTGTTCTGTGCCAATAAGCTTGCCTTGATTGGCTTTGTTCTGCCAGTTCGATAACGTTTGCATCGCTATGCCAAGTTGCTTGGCTGTGGCTGAAACATTACCGTTATTGTCTGCTATCTTTTTAACAGCTTCTGCTTTAAATTCGTCACTGTAGGTTCTTACTTTCTTGGTCATGGTAAACTCCTGTCAATACGCTTAGTTTACCAAGTTTAGTTGTACGGTTTCTTCAGCATAGCTCA
>NZ_JBPYDC010000273.1:0-1278 GCF_051847575.1 Psychrobacter sp. 1U2 | reverse complement strand
ATGAGCTATGCTGAAGAAACCGTACACCTAAACTTGGTAAACTAACGACTCGATGAGGAGTTTACCATGACTAAGAAAATCAGAACTTATAGCACAGAATTCAAAGCCGAAGCCGTCAAGAAGATAGCAGACAATAACGGCAATATTTCAGCGACTGCAAAGCAGCTTGGCATTGCCATGCAAACGCTCTCAAATTGGCATAACAAAGCCAATCAAGGCAAGCTTGTCGGCACAGATCAATATGATCCTGATCTTATGAGTGCTCTTCAAGAAATAAAGCAGCTCAAGCGGCAGCTTAAAGTGGCTGAAGAGGAGCGCGAGATCTTAAAAAAGGCGACGGCGTACTTTGCCAAGCACAGTTAGTGAAGTACGCCTTTATCAAAGACAACAAGCACTTCTTTAGCATCACCACTATGTGCCGTGTGTTAAGGGTTAAGCCCTCAAGCTATTACGACTGGATTAGTCGTGACATCAGTGACCAGCAGATACATCGCAACCAGTCTGAATTACTGGTCAAAGCGGCTCACAGTGAAACGAAAGAACGTTATGGCGTAGATCGACTGCATGCTCATCTAAGCGAGCAAGGCCACAACATTAGCCTGTATATGGTAAGAAGCATCAAAGAGCAACACGGCATTAAATGTCGTCGTCATAAGCGCTTTAAAGTGACCACCGACTCTAATCACAACAAACTGGTCTATGATAACGTGCTGGATCAGAAGTTTGATGCCAATCGCCCTAACCAAGCATGGGTAAGCGATATTACTTATATCTGGACACATGAGGGCTGGTTGTACTTAGCAGGAGTCAAAGACTTATATACCAAAGAGCTGGTCGGCTATGCGATCAACAAACGCATGACCGCAGATTTGGTCTGTCACGCATTGAACATGGCCATCAAGAACAAACGACCTGCCAAAAAACTAATAGTCCATTCTGACAGAGGCAGCCAGTATTGTAGTCACGCCTACCACAAGACCATTAAGCAGCATCAGTTTACAGGTTCAATGAGCGCTAAAGGTAATTGCTTCGACAACGCTCCAATAGAAAGCTTCTGGGGCACTTTAAAGAACGAGCTGGTATATCATCAGGATTATAAGACTAGATTTGCAGCGATCAACGATATTATTAGATACATCGAGCTTTACTACAATCAGACTAGAATTCAAAAGGGTTTGGGCTATAAATCACCAAGACAGGTGTGGTTTGATTATTATCGTCAGGCTGCGTAATTAAAATCTCCCAAGTTTAGTTATACGGATTTGACGGCAGGGGTCA
>NZ_JBPYDC010000272.1:0-1279 GCF_051847575.1 Psychrobacter sp. 1U2 | reverse complement strand
GCCCTATTAATGAAGAAGTAAGACATTGTGTTGATATCGCCGCCCATGTGGATGATGTGACGCCATTTATCGCCTATAGTAATTTGCTGTTGATGGCCTGTGGTCTCAATGGTATCGCGCAAGTCTATGATTACCCAACGCCGCTTGTGGTGCTGCCTGATGTGCGTCCACATCGTGAGCAAGAAGTGATGGCAGAAGCCTTAATTGAGCAAGGGCGTGCTTTAAGTTGGGCACAGTTTATGGCTCAAACTTCCTATATAGACAGTCAGAATGGAACGTCTTTTTTATCAATGAGCGATAAAACCATGAGCAATGAGCAGACTGCTTTGGTCAAAAACCCCACTATGGCGGCGCAAAACTTTATGAATAGCATCGCTGACTATATTTCTGTGAACGCTTGGTTTGCAGAATGGCTATTGCCGCAGTTGGACTTAAAACCTGAGAAATAAGAAGTAACAAAGAAACTTATAATAATAAAAGTAAAGAAGATATTTATGACTACCATACCCCAAGTAGCAAACGCTGCACACAACACCATTCCCGTGAGTGTAATAACGACCTGTTACGGACGCAATCGGCATCTCTACAATCTACTTGGTAGCCTGGCGCAGGGTAGCGTCAAACCAAGCGAGGTTATTATCGTTAATGACGATGCTGAGGCTGAACGTCTGGCAGACTACGATTTAAATATTATTAAGATAGCAACGACTACAGCGACTGAGAAGGGACTGGCAAGTAGCACCTCGTTTGATATTGGTCATAATCGTAATCTTGGCGCTGCGCGTGCCACACATGAGGCCATGATTTTCTTGGATGTGGATTGTATCGTCGCGCCAACTTTTATTGAGCAATTACATAGTAAGCTGCAAGCACGTCCCCATGCCTTACTAATGGGTCAACCACGTTATCTGACACGTCCTTTGACGGATGATGAGGGTAATCAGCTACAACAAGGTAAATTGGCAGTCAACTTTTTAGATGAGCTGTCCGTATTTAACCCTTATCGCGATAACTTTGATTTACAGCATCAGGGTCAATCTATTAAACAGACGCAAGATTATGGCGCATTTTGGAGTCTTTGTTTTGCAATTATGCGCAGTCAATTTGAGCGGGTAGGTGGCTTTGATACCGATTATGTTGGTTATGGCGCTGAAGATACGGATTTTGCTTTTATGGCACGTGCTTTAGACATTGATTTTTATTTGACCAACGACGTGGTTTACCATCAGCAGCACAGCGTCTATCGGCCGCCGCTCAATCATCTCGATAGCATAGTGAT
>NZ_JBPYDC010000271.1:0-1283 GCF_051847575.1 Psychrobacter sp. 1U2 | reverse complement strand
GCTCAGCTTGGCGAATCATTTTGTCGCGTGGCATGTCAGCTCGATTGGCATCGAGCCAGTTACGCCAAAACCTTGTCATTTGGTCACTTAAATGACTGGTTTCTAAATTGTCGTGATTACCTAGCATAAGATAAGCTTTTAACGCATTATAAGCATCTTCAACATCGGTCGGATCGGACTGAATATAAGCGTCATTAGTCGTAGTCTCAGTTGTATTTTCAGTTGCAGATTCCTCTGTGCGTACTGTCAGTTGCGCCGCGTTAGTATTTACCTCTGTCAGGAACTTTTCTATATTTTGTTTGGTAGGGGCTAAGACGATGATGCGGATGCCGTTATAGTATTCTGCTAGTAGTTTTTGTTTGAGCTTGCCGCCTTGATAGAGACCAAGACTCAAAGACAGTGGTTTATCTTCTTCATAGTTCTCAAGCTGCTCTATTCGGCTTTGTAAAATACTAAGTGACTCAAGCTGAGACTGCAGATCACCATTAGCGTTTTTTTGTAGCTCGGCAACTTGTTGTAAGTCGGCTACTACGCGTTCAGTTAATTGCTTATTATTAGCATATGACCATGTCCATAGGCTGACAGCCGCGCACAATGCAACTACAGCGCCTAATGTAGCAATAGCACGATGACTGCGTTTATTACGGTTTTTGTGTTGTTTGACCAAATGCTTGTCTTTTAGGATGACTTTAGAAAATAAATCTTGTAAGAAATAAGGTTTATCAGCAGCTTCTTGTTGGGTATTGAGGGGTACAGCTGGTGGATGCAAGTCGTAATTTTGCACCATTTGCAAAGTCATCTGACTGCTAACCTGCCCATCTTGTAAGGCGCTAGTAAAGTAAAATCCGCGCAATATGGGCTTAAATTGAAAAGGGTTGTCCTCAAACAAAGCATGCATGAGCGTCCTTATCATCGGACGTAGCGACTGAAATTCCATAGGAAAAGTCATCAGACTTGGCGAGACAGTACGCTGATGACGCAAAGACAATTTTGTCGTACTCAAGTCTTTTAAACCGTTGACCAATACGCCAAAATGCTCTTCGAATACGTCAGTGATGTTGATGTTTTCGGGATCTTCAGGGTAAGGGATGGTCGCGCCCCATACTTGACTACGCTCTTCTTGTTCATAATCATTAAAAAAGTCACGAAAGCCTGAGACCAAGTCCATCTTGGTAAAGACTACGTAGACAGGGGCGTAGACTTCCAACTGTTCGGTCAAGTCTTGGACACGGCTGCGTAAGTTTTTGGCTAAGTCTAAGGCATAGCTTGGATCATTTTTGGTA
>NZ_JBPYDC010000270.1:0-1284 GCF_051847575.1 Psychrobacter sp. 1U2 | reverse complement strand
GATAAATGTAGTCATTTAACTATAGACAATACTTTAAGAAATAAAATGACTGGAGATGCAGTATTTTTGATTGAGGGTGCAGGTTTGTTAGAATTTTTCGGTTGGTGGTTTGGGTGGACTTTGAGAGATTGGTTTATGATTGCCAAATCAAATTTGTGTTACCTATTAAAAGAGTAAAGTGTGCTTAATAAACGTTACTGCACTGATCTAGTTGTTATCCGCTGAGCTATCGATGATAGTGAAGGGCATTTGCTATGATTATTGGTCTATTGTTCTTTAACGATGATCTGTAACTGCGATTACGTCTTAATCAATTATTAAAGTTTTAAGCATACTGAAGTTACATTCTTCAGTTGGATGTGTATTGCGATTAATACCCCAAAGTTCAAACAATTTACCTTCATAACGAATATATGTATGCAGCGTTTCACCATCACTTAATACGTCATTATTCTCAACTTTTACTAAGTACTGTTGATAGAGTTGCTCTAGTATTTCTGTCGCTTTTCCATGGTCATCAATGACTAAATTGATAGCTTCAGTCATGCCGAACTTTTCCTGATTAAGTAATTGATGTCCGTACTTATTTCTTTTACGGTAATCTATTGGACTATAATATATTTTTTGTATTTTTTCTGGATTAAGACCATCGCTGTTAATAGATATTTTACTATTAATATCATTTAGATCAAACCTAAGTTTATAATGATTCGTAAAATATCCTTTACTTTCTAATAAAGAGGCCTCTAGTTTTTCAATGAATAGGTCTTTGAGTATTATATCAATAGGTTCATCTCTTAATACTCCTGTATCAAGAGCAGTCTTTTTCAAAACTAAAAAAGGATCTACTGATTGTTCATAACAAACTACTGGCTTATCATCTGTTTTAGATTTCTTTTCCATTTTTTTTTGAGTGTCTAAGCTCGTGCATCCTACAAGTAACGCTGAAATAGCTATAAGAATATTTTTTATATTTTTCATTGAGTAAACCTTTTACAGAATATTTATAGTCATATTCAAGCGTCAGAAGAGTTCATACTTCTGTCACTACGTAATATATCCCATTGCCATTTGAAAAGTGCCCACATATTTGGACAGTATGGATTATTTACATCTTCTTCTTTCTGCTCAGGACCCCATTTCTTATCATAGTCCATTAAATTGTCAGTATAGCCTCTATAAAAAAATGCTTATCGGAAAATATTTCATCAAAGCTATGTGGTAGACTAAAACTATGACCTACTTCGTGAACCAAAGAATATAAGTCTTCATTACCTTTATTAA
>NZ_JBPYDC010000269.1:0-1286 GCF_051847575.1 Psychrobacter sp. 1U2 | reverse complement strand
TGTATTCAGATACCACTTTTGCATCTTTTTCAAAAAACGACCCCTAAATTATCCATAATTACTACTATTGCAACAATAAACGATTATTAAACAACTTCAATTTTGCGTTAATAGCTTAGTAAATGCTTTTGATTTTATTGCCAATAGATTTTATAGCTTGCCATAAGCTACTCATTATAGAACGAATATTACAGTTTCCAACTTCACTCTGATAGCGTTCATCTTTAGACAAAATCTGGTCTATTTCTAAAGCGAACTTCAATGACTGCCCTTCTCTCATTAGCCATATTGAAGCAAACATAAATAAGAAAGCTAAAGAAATAGTGACTGCCTGCTTCACAATAAACTGCCTTATTGAGGTAGCAGTAGCTAATTCAGATTCCAATCCTAAAAGAAATAAGACAAGTATAGTTATTCCGATAAGCAACATGAGTATACCCATTATCAGGCCAACTCTAAGAAAAATTTTCTCTAAGCAATTTATTTTTACTACAAGCGAATCGTTTTTAGACTCGATAAATATTACAGCTCTTTTTATCTTATTAAACGTAAGCTGACCATTTGACTTTTCCCTCAGGTCAAGTAGCTTTTCTCGAAACGATTTATCCCAGTTCACGCCCTCAAAATTCTTATATAGATTGTTCTCTAATGATTCTTTAAGATAATCAGCACTTTTGTCAGTGATCAGACCTGAATTTATTGCTTCTGTTATCGCTTTATTTTTTCGGCTTGTTAGATAATCATGAATACTAGCAATATCTTTCACTTTAAAAAGAACAATTAAAAATGCAGCTAATATTAAACCAAAGCTACCTAGCCCTAACAAGGTGTTCAAAAGTTCTGTTATGTCTAAGCTCATAATTTAGCTTCCATCAGGCAATCACCCATCAACCACCACCCGCTTCTTACCTGTCAAAAGCTGCTGCATCAACGCCTTTTTCTCTTGCTGTAAATCCGCCAATTGCTGCTCAAGCAACTCAATTTCTTTATCGGCAGTGGTTAACACGGTGGCGATTTTTTGTTGTTCTTTTAAATTTGTGGGAACTAAAACGTCTAAACTTGCTAAGTCTTTTCCATAAACATGAATAATCGTAATGCCTTGACCTTTTCGAGCAATTTCGAACTTTTTAGTATGAGTAAGAAGATGAGCCATAAATATTGCATCAATTGCTTTTTTAGGTCTAAGAATATTAATATCTCCACCAAGCAAGATATCATCTTCAAGAACTGCTGTAGCATTCGCTAAATCAATTCCTGTAGTTGTTGTTGATGCTGGTATCAACACA
>NZ_JBPYDC010000268.1:0-1286 GCF_051847575.1 Psychrobacter sp. 1U2 | reverse complement strand
TTTTCAGTCAAGCTCTGTCGTACACCAGAGCTCATCCAAGATTCGGATTATGCAGCACTCAAAGAGCATGGCTATGATGACGAGGATATTTTAGATATCACGGGTATTACCGCGTTTTTTGGTTTATCTAATAGAATGGCAATTGTAATGAACATGCAGTCCAATGAAGAGTTTTATACAATGGCTCGTATGCCGAGGAAGTAGAAGCTATCTAATTTACTTAATTATTTATCGTTAGGTAGACACAAAAAATCCAGCTTAAAGGCTGGATTTTTTATTATCAACTTTTTATCTGTTGAAGTTAATTATCTTATAGCTTATTTGCTTTGGAACCAACGATCCGCTTGGTTACGAGCGCTTGCAATATCTGAGCTTGATAGGTTTAATGCTAATTGACCGATTTTACCACGTGCTTTATTACGTACTTTTTCGTCTAGCATGCCATCACGAGCAGCGAGGTCATACCATTTATATGCATCGACTAGATTTTTTTGCTTCTCATCTAGCAGTGCAAGCGTATAGCTGGCACGATTGTCGCCACGCATCGCGGCTTTCTCTAACCATACACGAGCCTGTTGTAAGTTTGGCTTCACGCCTTCACCGCGCAAATACATGATAGCTAAGTTTAACTGAGCAGGAGCAACCCCTTGCTGAGCCGCTTTAGTGTACCACTGAATTGCCTGCTGGGTATTTTGAGCAATACCTTCACCCTTTTGCAAGCGCTTGGCCAGATAAAACTGGGCATGATCGCTACCTTGAGCGGCACGGTTAGACAGCTCGCTAACAGGCATCAGCTCAAAACGCGACGTATCAAGTGGTACGTTTGAGATTAGCTCAGCGTTGGCCAATCCGGCACAAGAGAACAAAGCAGTAAACAAGGCGGCTTTTAATAATTTCATAGCAGCTCCAAAATTAGGCAGTTGATAAGCAATGGATAAAGTTTATCGCCAACACTTATGTTATAAGGCAACACTATCGCAGATTCTATTTTGCAGTATGAACTTACCTAGTTGTTAGCAAGGTGATATCAACTATGAATATAATCTTTATCATTTACGCTAAATCAACAGATAAGCAGTTGTAATGAGGGTGTCATCGACACTATTTTGCTAGCTTACCACCCGAAGTTACGAAACTCAAATACTAATTACTCATTTTAACGTCGTTTTGAGCATTATAGAATGTAACAAAATCATACGGTTATTAAGCTGTAAGAATGAATATACAGAATATAATACTTATTTAGCTACTAATAAACTTAATCACAGTCCTTTAATATAATAAAT
>NZ_JBPYDC010000267.1:0-1287 GCF_051847575.1 Psychrobacter sp. 1U2 | reverse complement strand
CCAGAATATCGCAATGGTAGCCGCGGTGCAGACTTGCTGGCATTTTTAGAACAGCAAGCGCGCAGTCATGGCCTACATAAGTTGTTTGTATTAACCACACGTACGGCGCACTGGTTTGTAGAACAAGGCTTCGCTGAAGTCAATGCTAGTGCATTACCAGAAGCTCGCCAAGAAAAGTACCATAACGGTCGCAACTCTAAAGTATTTCAAAAGACCCTTTAAATACGGCACTTTATTTTATAATACAAAAATCCCGTGACTAAAAAAGCCCTCATATCCAATATGAGGGCTTTTTCAATTATCTAATATTATATGCTTAACGCAGCATTATTTCACTTTTCTGCTATTTTACTTTTAATAGCTCAACAGTGAATATGAGTGTGCTATTAGGTTCAATACCTGAATTTCCAGCTTCGCCATAAGCGATATCTGATGGAATATAGAACTCATATTTGCCGCCTTCTTTCATCAGCTGTAAACCTTCAGTCCAGCCAGCGATGACTTGGTTCAATGGGAATTCGATCGGCTCGCCGCGCTCATAAGAGCTATCAAATACAGTACCATCGATCAATTTGCCCTCGTAGTTTACTTCAACCACGTCAGTCGCTTTTGGTGATTTGCCCGTACCTGCTGTTAGTACTTTATATTGCAGACCAGAATCCGTCTCTTTTACGCCTTCTTTTTTAGCATTTTCTGCTAAGAACGCAGCACCTTTGGTTTTATTCTCTTCTGCTTTGTTCTGCATATCTGCAACAAACTTCTCTTCTTGTTCTTTTTGGTACGTCATTAGTACTTCTTCCATCTGCTCTTGGGTCAGAGCAGACTCTTCACCTTCATAGCCATCACGAAAGCCTTGCTCAAAAGTATCAAGGTCTAAATCTTGTACCGCTTCTTTATTACCTTCTGCCATCATAAAGCCCAAGCTATAGCCTACTTTTTCTTTCGCTGTACTTTGCTCAGTAATAGAAACACTTGGAGTAGCGCTTTCTTGGTTGCCATTGTTGGTACTACAGCCTGTAACCAATAACATCGCACTGGCCAGCGTAGTGATAGTTAAAGTGGTAATTTTTTTCATATATTACTCTCAATTTGTTAAATCAATTAGGAAGAACACTAAAATATTATTTGCCAGCTATCATAGCAAATCTTAGTTTTATGAGCTATGTTTCCGATAAAATTAACATAACAATGTACAGTCTTTGTTAATTTTTGCCCCAAAAATAACAACTTATCACACAATTATAGCGTCAGGTAAAGCATTCTAACTTTAACTGCATCATTATATCA
>NZ_JBPYDC010000266.1:0-1288 GCF_051847575.1 Psychrobacter sp. 1U2 | reverse complement strand
AAAAACCTCAAAAAAGCCCTTTTACGGCTGGTAAATGAGTAAAAAACTCTCTTTTACAATGTAAACTTATGTAAATAAACAAGAGAAAATAAGCTGTTAACGCTGCGTTTTTGTAATTCTACAAACAAAAAAAATCATCTGTTAGTCAGAACCCAATCGAGAGTTTTGACTAACAGATGATTTTTAGAAAACCTTGAGCTTTTGAATACTCTAGGCTTCAGCTACCCAATCAAACAATATAAAATCATATATTCGCTAATGTGGTTATAATTTGAGCATTATTTTGCTTAAACTATGTAATCTTACGTAAGTGTTGCGATACTTCCTGTATATTCCTGTATTTATCCTTCAACTATTAAGCCTGTTAAAGGTAAATATTCGATTGGACAAGTTACGTTGTCATCAAATGTTACAATTTCAAAGTTATTCTCGTCTGATAAAATTTCTCGGACTAGCATATTGTTCAATGCGTGTCCTGACTTATAGGCATTAAAACGACCTATAATGGGATAGCCAATCAGATATAAATCGCCTAAAGCATCTAATATTTTGTGACGAACAAACTCATCAGCAAAACGTAGCCCTTCAACATTCAAAATGCGAGCATCATCGATAACGATGGCATTATCCATACTACCGCCTAATGCTAAGTTATTTTGTCTTAGAGTCTCAATATCTTGTAAAAAACCGAAGGTACGGGCTTCACTTAGTTGTTCGATAAAATTCTGTGTTGAAAAATCTAATTGAGCATGTTGAAAGTCTTTATCAAATGCTGGATGATCAAAGTCAATTTCAAAATTTAACTCATATCCTTCATATGGATGCAGCTCTGCCCATTTGTCATCAACTTCGACACGCACAGGTTTGACGATTTTCAAAAACTTTTTTAGCGCTTCTTGCTCAACAAAACCTGCTTGCAATAATAGACCGACAAAAGGCGATGCACTGCCATCCATAATTGGTATCTCGCTTGCTGATACCTTTATTAATAGGTTATCTACTCCAAGCCCAGCGATTGCACTTAATAAATGCTCTACTGTACCAACACGCGTCCCACCGAAAACAAGATTTGATGACATCATAGTATCTTGTACCAAAAAAGCACTGGCTGGTATTGGCGCACTACCAACGATGTCAGAACGCTCGAAAACTATTCCAGTGTTAACTGGTTGCGGATGAAACTCCAAATCGACAGGCTGACCACTATGCAAACCAATGCCTGTGATAGCTATCGCTTTTCCTATGGTTCGTTGATTCATGGCTGTTTTCTCACATACTTTGTTACAAT
>NZ_JBPYDC010000265.1:0-1289 GCF_051847575.1 Psychrobacter sp. 1U2 | reverse complement strand
GGCACAGTATGCGGCTCTTGGTTATGAAAGCGTACTGACTTCAGTTGATTGCCCCGAAAACATTGCCAATCATGATGAGCAGCAGGGACTTGATGAGCTAAAACGCTACATAGACAAAAAACTGGTTATTTTTGCCGGTCAGTCTGGCGTCGGTAAAAGCAGCTTAATTAATGCTTTACTACCTGATTCGGCGCAGAGCGTTAATATCATTTCTGAAAACTCAAAACTTGGTCAACATACCACGACGACCAGTCGTTTATTGCCATTTAATCCAGACGATCTTACTCAAGGCGGTATCGTCGACACGCCTGGCATTCGTGAATATGGTATCTGGCATTTAGATCCTGACGATATTATTTCAGGTTTTATTGAACTTGCGCCACTTGCAGGCGATTGCCAATTTCGTGACTGTCGTCACACTTATAACAGCAAAGGCTGCGCGCTATGGCAAGCGGTGGCTGATGGTAATGTGCTACAGCGCCGTGTTGAAAACCTTGTGACGTTACAAGCAGAAGCGGATACTAAGCCATACTAGTAGCCCTATTTATTGAATCAATACTATCAAAACATAGGTTGCTCCTTATACATTTACTATAGATGACCTAATCGGTATAATAGCGCCTTGTTCAAAATCATTGAGCTGTCTTCTCAGCTTAATAGAACGCTTATTTTTTGGAGGTTTGGTTTGGATCGTGCGCTTGAATTTGTGGGCAACCACCCGTTTTTATTTGGTATATTGGCCGTACTTGCCGTACTGTTTTTTACCATTGAAAACAAACGTAGCGGCAAAAAAGTGTCGCCCAATACCCTCGGCATGATGGTTAACTCTCAAAATGCGCAGCTTATTGATATTCGCGCCAAAAAGAAGTTTGCCACCGGCTATATCCAAGGCAGTCGTAATATTCCTTTTACTGAGCTCAAAGATCATTTAGATGAGATCCGCGCAATTGAACAGCCAGTGATCATCGTCTGTGATATGGGCGTACAAGCAGGCGCGGCTATCCAGATGATTGGTAAAGACAGCGTCTATCGCCTAGAAGGTGGTGTGGGTGGCTGGCAAGGAGCTGGCATGCCATTAGTAGGATTAAAAGATGCCAAACCTAAGAATAAAGGCAAAACTAAACCTAGCTTGCATAAGTAAGCTTGCTCTTGGTATGAATAAAAAGACATGACTTTTAGTTGTGTCTTTTTTTATGGAAACTTAGCTAATAAGCTCCTAACAGTGTTTTATGAGCTTTTATGACAAGCTGACTTGAATTTACTAACCTTACCCCCACTTTATAATGAGC
>NZ_JBPYDC010000264.1:0-1292 GCF_051847575.1 Psychrobacter sp. 1U2 | reverse complement strand
CATACAGGTTTGATGCGGGATAGGCATTATGCCAAGCTTGTATCACCTGATGATTATCAATTACATCGCTGGTTTGCCATTGTAGGTGTGGCAATCTTGGTGCAAAGTAAACACTATGCTGACCGGTACCTGAGCCGACTTCTAAGACATGAGTATGCTCTTGTAGCTCTTTTTGCAGTACATCTAAGATAGGTGCTTTATTGTTTTCACACGCTTGCGAAAATGGCATTCCGTCTGGAGAAATGGATTGCGTATTATCTGAATTATTATTAAACACTACGGCCATCCTTATAATGCTGTTTTAATAAAGCACTGATATCAATAATGGATATAGGCAACAACAACCTACCACATTGACCTAATAGATACCCGCCTCTACACCCGCGGCCAATGTCATTGCCAGCTCTTCTACTTGCTCGCTAAACGTCTCTTGCCAATCGCCTTGTAAAATAAGTGCTTCTTGAATCCATTCCCAACGTAGCCCCGTCGTAATCGTTTGTAGCGCACGTTTGGTCCCTGTGCCATCTTGTCCTGCCCGAATATATAAAGCGAATGGCATCCCTTGCTTTTTTTCGAGCACCGGATAGTAGCAGCGATCAAAAAAATCTTTGGTCAAACCTGCCATATAAGCCAAGTTCTCTGTCGTCCCTAATAATAATGCATCAGCAGCCAATACATCTTCAGGCTGCGTATCTTGGGGCGACTTTAGAATGACATTGATATCTATATCAGGATGATTAGCACCGTCATAAGCCGCTTGTGCGAGCTTTACGGTATTCGGTGATGGCGCATGCGCGACAATAAGTAAGGTTTTGGTAGCCATATTAATCACCTTTATAACGGTTAATAGTCATTTTTTGAATAATATCACAACAGATAATTTTGGGGAAAAGACACTCAATAGCATTGTTATGGAATACTTTTTGCATACTATCGATCCAAGGTTGCTCAAGTTGTTATGCCTGTTAGTGATAGTGGTTATATAGAATGATCTCATTACACTATTTTACATAGGTATAAGACTTATGCAAATGGACACAGTTTCAAAAACTCGATTACTACAATTTTTCAGTTGTTACAGGTTTTATAGAAATAAAGCTAGTCTATACTCACAATCGCGATACTAAAGTTAAAATTAAACGTTAACTTCTCAACATATGTAAAACGAAACCATATTGTAGTCCTACAAATTTAAGTAATTGAGCCAATTTGAGTTAAACAAACGGAGTATTTATGAGTATTAGCCAGAATCGATCTGCTAATGATAATTTATTAAATTTGAATACAGTTTC
>NZ_JBPYDC010000263.1:0-1293 GCF_051847575.1 Psychrobacter sp. 1U2 | reverse complement strand
CTATTTTATTTAGAATCGACTATAGCTATTTATAAAACTTAACTTAGCTCTATAGATGCCGTAAACATGGCTAAAACCTCATAAACCCACGACGCTAATAATGGCGTATCACTAGCAAAAACATCGCATCTTTTACTCACCCTTTACAAGCCTTATCATTATGAATCATAAAAAAACCGTTACCCTACCACCTATCATAAAGACTCTGCTACCTAAGTATTTGTACAAACAGCGGTTCTTATTGCAGGACAACGGACACGACAATCAAATCGATATTGCTACAGATGCGCGTATTATTGGCAATTCAGTCATTACCATTCGTAAGGGCCATGACAACCAAATCACCATCGGTGAGCATGGACAATTTAACACCTTAAAAATCGATATCAATGGTAGTCACAATCAAGTCACTATCGCAGATCATGTCAAATTCTCTGGTCAATTATTAATCGTTGGCAATCATTTGCACATTCATATCGGTGAGCGTACCACTGCCATAAACTGTTATATTTTGGCACGCGATAAGAGCGTGACTATCGGTAACGCTTGCATGATATCGCGCGGTATTGAAATTCGGGCAACTGACGTCCACAAAGTCTACGATATAGACTCTAATGTGCGACTAAATGATGCTCATGCTGATGTTGTCTTAGAAGATCACATATGGATTGCCGCCAATGTGACTATCTCTAAAAACGTCACTATCGCTAGCGGGTGTATCATTGCTGCAGGCGCTTTTGTCAATAAACCCATTGAGACCCCAAACTGTATGGTGGCGGGTACGCCTGCAAAAATCATTCGCCAAAATGTACGCTGGGAGCGCTAAAGATAGCTCAAACCATGTTAGCTAGTTAAGTGGCACCACGCGCATTACCTCTTCTATGGTCGTCACCCCTTCACTGATGCGCTTCGCTCCAGACAGGCGTAGTGGTTGCACGCCTTCGCGGTACGCTTGTTGTTTGAGGGTATCCAAATTGGCATCAGCCGCTACCAGCTTTTTTAGCTCATTCGACAATGGCATGATCTCGTACAGACCAACGCGGCCTTGATAACCTGTATGGCGACAGTGCTCACAGCCCTGCGCCGTATAGATTTGTGCTGGCACAGCAGCGCGCCAAGGCTGTACCAACTCCTGCCACTGAATAGCCATTTCGCTATCTGATTTGACATCAACTGCCTGCTTGCAATGTGGGCATAATGTACGTAACAAGCGCTGCGCCATCACGCCCAAGATAGTTGCCGAAGTCAAAAACGGTTGGACACCCAAATCATGCAAACGAGTCAGGGAGCTTG
>NZ_JBPYDC010000262.1:0-1294 GCF_051847575.1 Psychrobacter sp. 1U2 | reverse complement strand
CGCCCTTATCTTGTATCTCTTTAATCTCGCGAATAATGCCTTTATATTTGCCGAGTTTGGTTAAGAAAATCTGATCATCCATATCAACCCGCGCAATAGGCTTATGGGTTGGGATGACAATCACTTCCAAATCGTACGTCGACTTAAATTCTGCCGCTTCGGTATCGGCCGTACCAGTCATGCCTGATAGCTTGTCGTATAAACGGAAAAAGTTCTGGAAAGTTGTGGTCGCAAGCGTCTGGTTTTCGGCTTGAATCTCAACGTTTTCTTTGGCTTCAACCGCCTGATGCAGACCTTCTGACCAGCGACGGCCTGGCATCGTACGACCCGTATTTTCATCAACGATGACCACTTCGCCTTCATCGACGATATAGTGCACGTTTTTGACAAATATGTGATGGGCGCGAATAGCCGCTTGTACGTGAGCTAATAATGGTAAACGGCTTGGACTATACAGACTCTCGTTTTCACCAAGCTCGCCTACTTCGATTAAGAAACTCTCAATCTTTTCGTAGCCTTTTTCGCTGATTTCGATTTGACGGTTTTTTTCATCAATCCAAAAATCTTCATCTTCATTATTCTTATTGGCTTCTTCATCTTTTGAGCGCACAAGCACCGGAATAATAGTATTAATCAGTGCATACATCCTTGATGAATCTTCTGCTTGACCTGAGATGATCAAAGGCGTACGCGCCTCATCGATTAAGATAGAGTCAATCTCATCAATGATACAAAAGTTCAGCGGGCGCTGCTTTTTCTCGCTGAGACTAAAGACCATATTGTCACGCAGATAATCAAAACCGTATTCGTTATTGGTACCGTAGGTGATGTCCGCTTGATAAGCATCGACCTTTTCTTGTGCTGGTTGCTGTGAGTAAATCACTCCAACCGTCAGTCCCAAAAAGTTAAATAGTGGACGGTTCAAGTCCGCATCACGAGCGGCCAAGTAATCGTTGACCGTGACCACGTGGACACCTTTACTACTAATAGCATTTAGATAAATCGCCAAGGTCGCCATCAAGGTTTTACCCTCACCGGTCTTCATCTCAGCGATTTTGCCTTCGTGCAAGGTGATACCACCGATCAGCTGCACATCATAGTGACGCATGCCATTGACCCGCAGTGACGCTTCACGGCAGACGGCAAACGCTTCAGGCAATAGCGCATCTAAGCTCTCACCTTTTTGAAAGCGCGCTTTGAACGCTTCTGTTTTTTGTTGTAATTGTTCATCAGACAGAGCTTGCACGCCAGCCTCTTGGGCATTAATCTTGGTGACCACCTTACGCATACGTTT
>NZ_JBPYDC010000261.1:0-1296 GCF_051847575.1 Psychrobacter sp. 1U2 | reverse complement strand
ATAACATGTTAAAAATTGGAACACTGCTCTTATTAGCGTTTTGCGTATTTTATTTTGTCTATCATAAGAGTCTACCAACGCTTGATAATTAACAACACAGTCTTAATATAGGCTATAACACATACTCTATTTGTTTTGTATTATCACGAGGGCTTAACGACCTCTACTTTTTAAATTTGATTATTTAAAAAACCAATCGCAACCATTTGTGACGGTCATAGTTAGATCATAGTGGCGCAGTCGGAATTATCATCTGAATGCGTTATAATAGTCGTCATAACTTTATTAAAACTGTAGTCAAACCAAGCTCATACAACGATAAACTGCAGTATTTAGTAATTCATCTATTTCATTTATAAAATTTATGTTTATAAAATTCACGACACAGCAACTATGACAGACATAGCATTTGTGTCACAACGCATAGGAAACCTTATGAGTGAGCACAACCAAACTGCTGGTCAATTAGACCAGTCTGCAGACTTTGAGTCAGCATTAGACACTGAACAGGCTGAGACCAAGAGCAATATTACGATTACCGAGTCAGCGCAAGGTTATTTGGCTGATCTGCTGTCAAAGCAAGATACTGATGGCATCGGTGTACGTATATTCGTTGAGCATCCTGGTACACCGCGTGCAGAATGCTGTATGGCATACAATCAGCCAGGCGAAGAAGACAGCGCTGATTTGCGATTCGATTACGAGAATTTTTCGGCCTTTATTGAGGCGGCGTCAGTCCCTTATTTAGAAGACGCAGTCATTGATTATAATAAAGACCGTTTCGGTGGTCAGCTGACTTTTCGTGCACCGAACTCAAAAGTGCCCAAAGTCGGTGCTGATGCCAGTGTTGAAGAACGCATCAACTACGTATTGCAGTCTGAGATTAATCCAAGCTTGGCTGCGCATGGTGGTGATGTACAACTGCTTGAACTGATTGAAGAAGAAGGCGTAGGCCTGACTGCGGTATTAAAATTTGGCGGTGGTTGTCAAGGTTGTTCAGCTGTCGATATGACTTTGCGTCAAGGGGTTGAAGTACAGCTCAAGCAGCAAATACCAGAGCTAACCCAAGTAGTCGACGAGACGGATCATACTCTTACTGAAAACGCCTACTATAAGTAAATATTTAATAGTAAATTGGTGGCCTATTAAGTGTGAAAGACGGTATGAATAAAGCTTATTAAACTTATTGCTTATGAATATCAGGCATTAGCCGCTGAATAAATGGCTATTCTTTTAATAAAGAAGCTGGGTTATGATGAACTCAGCTTTTTTTATTGCTATGATTTAGGAAATAGC
>NZ_JBPYDC010000260.1:0-1296 GCF_051847575.1 Psychrobacter sp. 1U2 | reverse complement strand
TCCTGTTCAGTACTAGGTTTTAGGACTTGAGGCTTATAAGACATTGTAAAATGTTCCTTAGCTTAGAGCTCTCGTTACTGTATACATCGATACTCTTAACATATTTTAGACTAACTCTTATATGCCACTATCTTTTTTCAAAGGTATCCAAAGTTTGTCTTCAATTTTAGGATTTCTATCAAGAGTAGGCATTGTCAAAGGGGTAGATATTAGATATGCTGATTTGGTTATAAAACAAGTTTCATTTTGTCCATTATCACCTATCTTATAGAGAGGTGGACATATAATTGCATTATCATCATCTCGAAATATCACTTGGGCATACAAATAAACATCACCATTGAAGCTGTTAACTGCAGATGCTAAATAGTAGCTTTCTATATTTTGTAGTTTATTGCTAGGTGACGGTTTAGACGTGTAAGTATCATCCCAAAACGCTTTAATATTACTCTCTATATCTATAAAATCATCAGACGATATCTTATAGATATGAGCCTCATCGTCTTTTATACCAACGAAATTTGCAATAGGTATTTTAATCGTATTAGTGCTCATTATAATTAATCCCAGCAATACCAGTATAGAGACAGCAATATCTATCAGATAATGTATAGGTTGTGCTTTAGTAATCCTAAATCCATAAGATGCTGATAATAAAACCCAAACAATGGATACAATAAAATAAGATATCCAGTTTTCTACATTCAAGGAATCAATCGTCTCTATTACCTTTAAGAAGGGAGCGAAGGCTAAAAAGGTTAGCATTGAAAATATAAAACCGTTATAAATTATTTTAAATTTATCTTCAGCTTTAGTTGAATTCCAAGATTTGAATAAAATGAAAAGGAATATTAGTCCGGAAGATAGGCCTGTTAATACGTAGTATTCAAAAGATTTATCAAGAAATACTAAAATTAAAACACCTAAAGGTAGTAAAAAACAAAAAAAGAAAAACCAATCAATATATTTTGAATATTCGTTATGTGTTTCTTCGAACAACGGTTTAGTATCGTTATAAGTGAACCTTAAATACATTGGTACAAAGCTAAAAATGAAAACAATTGCTAGTAAAACTGTAAGTATTGCTAAAGTTAATAATGCTACAGTTTCATAATTTGTTAAAGCACTATATTCTAGAGTACTAAAGCCTATGGTCGTCATATAGGACTTAATAAACATACGGGAAATGACGTAGGAAATTACGGAACCACTCAGTAAGGTGATTATTAATCCAATAATTATCTCTTTAGATGGAGCTTTTATAAAATCTAAGACTTTATTGTTTTCGGTTGGTGA
>NZ_JBPYDC010000259.1:0-1297 GCF_051847575.1 Psychrobacter sp. 1U2 | reverse complement strand
AATAGGACCAATACCTGTGCCGACAATCGCCTTGGTAAATGGACTCATGGCAATCATCAAAATGACAAAAGGGAAGGCACGCATAAAGTTGGTGATACCGCCTAAGATTGCATACAATCCTTTATTCTGTAAAAACTGCCGATCGCTGGACAAAAATAAGAATATCCCAAATAGCCCGCCAATCGTAACAGCAGCAGCGGTCGAGATACCAAGCATGACAAAGGTATCAAACGATGCTTGCCAAATCTCTTTACGCAGCGCATACAGCTTATCTACTGAGGCGGATAGTTCAGTACCAGTTAACATATCTGTTTATTTTACCTCATTAATCTTCAACGACTAAGCCTTTGCCAATCGGAGTGGTTGCTTGAATCAGACCTTCTTTTACTGCTGCAACTTCAAGCAATTTTCCTTGATGAAGTAGTGCTGCTCGATCACAGAGTCTACGAATCACGCTCATCTCATGAGTGACAATCACGATGGTTACGCCAAGCTGGTCATTGATATCACGCAAACAGGTCAGCAAACTGCGAGTCGTTGCAGGGTCAAGCGCACTGGTCGGCTCATCTGCTAACAAAACCTTTGGACTTGGGGCAATCGCGCGTGCGATACCGACACGCTGCTTTTGTCCACCTGAAAGCTGTGCAGGATAATGACCTGCACGATCAGTTAGATCCACAATCTCAAGACAATCCATGACACGTTTGCGTACATCGCGACTAGGATAACCTGACACTGTTAAGTTAAACGCCACATTGTCAAAGACGGTGCGATTGGCCATCAAATTGAACTGCTGGAAAATCATACCAATATTGTGACGCGCAACACGTAGGTCACTGGCGGACAACGTCGTCAAGTCAGTACCATCAATGATGACTTGACCGCCATCAGGACGCTCAAGCATATTGATTAATCGTAATAAGGTAGATTTACCAGCACCTGAATAGCCCATCAAACCAAAGATTTCACCTTGTCGAACAGACAGGGACGTCGGTTCAACCGCAGTAAACCAATGCGGCTTACCATCTTTGTCTTTTATGGATCGGTCGCTTAAAAAGCTTTTGGTCACGTCATTTAGGACGATCATATCGCTCATGGAATGCTCGAAGTTTAGTAAATAAGGTAGCGGTGATAATGTCGATATACTATTGCAAGATGATAGCGTCAAATCTATATCAATGGCTATATGATAAGGGGCAGTAATATAGCATATTTCTAGACGTTTTGGATATGAACATTCGAGAACCGCTTATAACGATATGGATATTAGCCTTATGCAGTACTCGACGTATAAAGG
>NZ_JBPYDC010000258.1:0-1298 GCF_051847575.1 Psychrobacter sp. 1U2 | reverse complement strand
ACTAACCGGCCTTTTTGACGCTACTACTGAAGACGGCAGTCGAAAGGCCGTTGAGCAGCTCAGTCATGATATTGCAGCACAAATACAAGCCAGTCGCATTTGGTTAACAGCAGTTGACGATAAGGACTGGGAACGTGAATGGATGACTCATTATCATCCAATTGAATGCGCTAACAACCTATGGATTGTGCCTAACTGGTTAACGCCACCTGACGCTGATGCCACTAATATTGTTATGGATCCGGGACTTGCCTTTGGCACAGGTTATCACGCCACTACGCGTCTATGTCTAGACTGGCTAACAGAGCAAGACTTAGAGAATAAAGTAATTATAGATTATGGTTGCAGCTCGGGTATATTGGGCATTGGCGCGTTGTTATTAGGTGCCAAACAAGTCTATGCAGTCGATATTGATCCACAAGCAGTTCTAGCTACGAACCAAAACGCTGCACGCAATAAGGTTGATGGACAATTGCAAGCATTTTTACCAGAAGAGTTTGCAGATTATTGCGCGCAGCACGATATTATTCCAGTGGATGTTATTGTTGCCAATATTTTAGCAAAACCTCTTATTAGTCTCGCTCCCTATTTTGCAACTTTAATGACACCTAAAGGACGCATAGTGTTAGCAGGATTAATTGAGTCTCAGACCGAGCAGGTTGCAGAGGCTTATCGTCCTTACTTTGACCTTGATCCCAAACATGCTTTCACTTCTCAAGAAGATCAACATTGGCAACGTCTATCAGGATTATTTACACAATAGCAATAAAAAATAGTTTTGTTTACACACTAGCAACAATTTATTACATCTGTTACGATAGGTAATTGGTTGGATTTTGCAAATGCAATACTACTCCCTATTGTCTATCGTGTTACAGATATCTCAAATAAGACAGTTTTTGGTGAGTGAGTATATGGTGATTATTACTGTATTTCTTTGGACTCAATTACATGACTACGCTTATCAAAACACAATGTCCTTCTTGTCAAGCCTACTTTAGTTTGCCACAAACTTTACTAAATGAGCTGGATGCAAAAGTACGCTGCAAACGCTGTCAGCAGATATTTTTGGTCAATGAAAACCTTGTGGTTTCTGGTAACGAGCCTTCGGGTATCAATAACACCTCTACTTTCAACCAAAAAAATAATCATAATAACGTGCAACAAAAAGATGATGACTTTTTATCTTCTGACACGCTTATCTATGATGATATGCCTATTGATTATCTTGAATCGCCAAACTCAGCACACAATTCATTGGATGAGATGAGCGCTTGGTCTTTTGATTTGGACGCTAC
>NZ_JBPYDC010000257.1:0-1299 GCF_051847575.1 Psychrobacter sp. 1U2 | reverse complement strand
ATGAGATGGCTATCGGGGGCAATAACTACATTGACGATGGGCAAGCGACTGATGAGCTAGATATGGATCAGCTGATAAAGATAGACAGCTAATTAAAGTAACTGTCTAAAAAGAATACGCTTGTTTTAACCTTATAAAAAACAGTATTAATCATTCGCCAAATGTTTTGCAGACTATTAATACTGTTTTATTACTCAGCGACTGGCTCTACCGGCTCAACTTCAGTATCTGGCGGTCCTTCAACTGGCGCTGCTTCTTCTGGTGGCGGCTCAGCACAAGCGCCAAGCAGTAATGTGGCTCCTAATAGACCATACATGATTTGGTTTCTCATTTTTGTTCCTTATTTATAATAGGCATTTATACGCTATGGTTATAATGATAGCTGGTTGCTTTGATTATAGCAGAATGTCCCTTTTTACAAAGCTCAATAGAGCAGCTGACTTATAATAAAAATATGCCTAATAACTCTCAGTCTAATATAAAACATCTTAACCAAGCTATCCCTAACAAAACCGCCATCATCGGCTTTCTCGGTACCACCTTAGACAACGGCTTTAATGACAAGCGTTGGCAACGCTGGCGACCGACGGTAAGTCTATGCCTGCACGATGATATGCTCGTCGATGAGCTGCATGTTTTATATAGCAAGCGTGATAAGCGCCTGTTTAAGATTGTCAAAGACGATATCGCCAAAGTCAGTCCGCAGACACAAGTCATCGCTCATCATGTGACGTTATCAAGCCCGTGGGACTTTGCCGATGTCTATGCCGAGCTATATGACTTTGCCACAGGCTTTGATTTTCAAGATAATACTGATTACTTGCTACATCTCACCACAGGCACGCATGTGGCACAGATTTGCTGGTTTTTACTGGTGGAGGCGGGGTTTATTCCTGCCGATCTGGTTCAAACTTCGCCGTGCCCAAGACCCGACCAAGCTGATCCGCAAGGCCGCTATCAAGTGATTGATTTGGATGTCTCACGCTACGATGGCTTGCGTGAGCGTTTTGAGGCCGAAAAGCAGCAACATTGGCAAACCTTACAAGCCAATCTGGTCACCCAAAACGCTGCTTATCAAAAGCTAATATCCGATATCGAAAAAGTCGCGACGCGCTCCACCGCGCCAATACTTTTAATAGGCGCAACAGGGGCAGGCAAGTCGCAATTGGCGAGCCAAATCTACGCGCTTAAAAAAGCCAAAGCCAATAGCAGCGCGCAAAACAAATATACCCTTGATAACTTTGTCGAGGTCAACTGTGCCACCTTGCGCGGCGATACCGCTATGAGCGTACTCTTTGG
>NZ_JBPYDC010000256.1:0-1300 GCF_051847575.1 Psychrobacter sp. 1U2 | reverse complement strand
TTCACGATAGGTTTGTACACGTTCCTTATTAATAGTATCCATTAATAATTGGGCAAATAAGGCCACGCATAGACAGACTATTAATAGACCGGCATAAATTCGAACAAAAATACTGTGTTTTAAAGAAGAAACTAATGACATACGTGCCGTGACCAAACTGTTGAGTAATAATCGCTAGTATCGCTTTGACCAAAACCTCTCCATCGCAAACGATATCAAGCACTGTTAGATAAAGATGAAAGATTGAAGACCGTATTTTATCATTATATATAAACAACCTAACCATAATACAATGACCGACTTAAAACCATATCTATATAATGTGTATTGAGCTGGCGTCCATAATTACTGCTCAATAATTACCGCTCAATTAAACCACATAACACCTGTCTTAAGTTCAAAAACTTAAACTTTAGCCACAAAAAAACCAGCAAGGAGCTGGTTTCTTGTGAAGAAAATGATAATTACTGACTATGACTGTCATTAAGACAAGATCAATTGCCCTCTTTAACGAATAAATAACCTTTACTACGTACTGTTTTAATACGTTTAGGGTTTTCTGGATCATCACCAATCTTAGGACGAATACGTGAGATACGCACATCAATAGAACGATCTTGACCATCATATTCAATGCCGCGTAGGCGCTCAAAAATGTCTTCGCGCGATAAGATACGACCAGCATTAGAAGCAAGTAGCCATAGTAGGTCATATTCAGCGCTGGTAAAGTCGACTAACTCGTCGCTCAATGTCACAGATCGACCGCCATTGTCGATGACCAGCTCACCAAATTCTAGGCGTTGTGGCACATCTTCTGATGGCGCATTTTCAGAACGACGTAGTAACGCACGAATACGTGCCAACAATACACGTGGTTGAGCAGGCTTGGCGACATAATCGTCAGCGCCCATCTCAAGACCCAATACTTGATCCATATCTTCTGTACGCGCCGTCAGCATCAAAATTGGATTTTGATAATGGGGACGCACTTCACGACAAACAGTCAAACCATCACTACCAGGAAGCATAACATCAAGTACTACTAAATCTGGTTGTTCATTAACGATGCGGCGAATGGCGCGATTGCCATCAGTCTCGATCGCTACTTCTAAGCCATTCTTAACCAGATAATCTTGAGTTAACATAGCTAAACGTTCATCATCTTCAACAATCAAAATTCGGAGTGTGTTGTCTTCTTCAGTCGTTGTCATTGGTGTGTCCTATAATGTATAAAAATTAATAGCAGGTAATTAGTAGCACAATAAAATGGAACAATTGATGTTCTTATGAATGATGCAAT
>NZ_JBPYDC010000255.1:0-1303 GCF_051847575.1 Psychrobacter sp. 1U2 | reverse complement strand
ATTGGTTAGTTGTTGCCATAAGGCATCCTTCTCCCGTTTGGTATAAAACAAAAAAATGGGCAAACCCACCATCCTTTCCATAAACATGAAAATTTTGGGGTACCCATTTTTAGGACAGTGTATTATAAAGATATGTTACTGCTATTTCAACTACTTATAGACAATGCTACTTTACAATACCTAAAATATATGTATCAAGTATACTTTGCTACCAGTTAGTGATATTACAAAGCATTAAATGTACACATAAAAAGCTTACTACCTGCTTCTGAAAAATTATTGAGTACTGGGCTTGTTATCGTATATATGGCGTTGCAAGCTTACTTTTCAAGACAGCTATAGGTATGTTTACTGCATTTTGGATGATATTTTACCAGTCAACGCTATGACTCATCTACTTAGTATCTGCTTTGTTCTTAGCGTCAACGGCTTTGTCATCTGCTTTGTTATCATTTTTAGTCGACGCATCGGATTCTTCTTGTGTAGAATCACTGTCGAACTCTTCTGACTTACTTTCTTCATTTGAGTCTTCATCGCTTGCCATTTGTTTGACTTGTTCTTCACTGCTACTATCATCAGTAATAAAACGATTGGCAAGTTTTGGCTCTGGCGCGAAAGTCGCTTGAGCAACGCCAAGCACTTCATCAATCAAACGACTATTATAATGCATACCAACAGCTACCGCTGACACTGGTAACAAACGACGTAACCACGTTAAATCGACTTGATCCAAATCAAACCCTACTTGTCCAGCGATATTATCTATTTGCTCTGCATAAAAATTAACATTCTGGTTTTTGAGTCCAAGGTTTTGTAATTCACTGTGCAAACCGCGACTTTGAGCATTATCAAGTAGACCTTTTCCTACCCCAATACCTGCTAATAGAGCTTGTTTTTCTTGCATTTTGCTCAAATCTGCACTGGCAAGCAGCTCATAAGCCATTTTTATACCTTGTTTACCCGTTAAAGGTTGGTCATAAACAGCCGCTAACTGATAAACAGAGCGTAAAGACACCAATAGCAACCATAGCGTATCAGCCAACAATCCTGGCAATCCTGCTAAGCCCGTCAAACCGCCCAAAGTCGCCAACGCTCTATTCTGGTTGGCAATATCAGTCGCTAACGCGTAACGCTCTTCACCATCCAATGCAGTAATATCAGCAAAACGATGCTCATTAGGTAGGTCTAGTTGACTCCAGCTCGCTGCAAGTTTTGCAACCTGAACAAAAGAGCTGTCTAATACAGATTTGAACAAACTATTAGGAACAACTTTTTTAGCATATTTACCATAGGTGGCAAAGCG
>NZ_JBPYDC010000254.1:0-1309 GCF_051847575.1 Psychrobacter sp. 1U2 | reverse complement strand
CTGATAGCGGCTCGGTTGAGCTGGCTGGACAGACATTAAGCAGTCTTGATGAAGATGCGCTGGCGGTCATTCGTCAGCGTGAGATGGGCTTTGTCTTTCAGTCGTTTCACTTACTACCAACTTTGACGGTGGCGGAAAACATTGCCTTTCCGCTTGATATTGCGCGGCGTCCGAATAAAGCACGCGTCAACGAATTGATTGAAGCCGTCGACTTAGGTCATAGACGTAACAGTCTGCCCAATCAACTATCAGGCGGTGAGCAACAGCGCACGGCGGTGGCTCGAGCATTGGTATCGCAGCCAAAGATTGTGTTCGCTGATGAGCCAACAGGTAACCTTGATGAGCAAAATGCCGATCAAGTCATGAACTTATTATTAGACCTGCGCCAGCAGACGGGGTCAGCACTGATCGTCGTGACTCACGATCCTGCGCTTGCTGACATGGCAGATCGCGTTATTACTATGCATGACGGTATGATAGATGGGTCGACAGTTAATGGATAATATGGATAAAGAGTCAAATTACTCCGGTGGTATGATAAGCCAGCTTTTTAATCGCGATTTAGGCTCGCAAGCACTCAGTCGTAGCTGGTGGCAGCGCTGGGTGTATCCTGTGTTGTTCCTACTGACTTTGACTCTGTCGCTTGCTACCTACCTGACCCTTGACTCTGTGCAACAGTCTGTCGATAGCTATATTAATGACAATCAGCGCGCACTCGTTGGTGGGGATCTCATCCTAAACAGCAAGCAAGACTGGCCAAGCGAAGTACTAACGCAGGTAGAAACTATCCCTAATACACAGACGGTATATGACTATCAGTTTAGCGCCATGCTGGTCAATGATGAGCAAACCTTGCTTGCCAGCGTCAAAGCCGTCTCGCCGTCGTATCCCTTATACGGTACAGCTGAGCTTGCCTCAGGACAGCCGCTATGGGAGCAGCTAACATCTGACAGTGTGATCGTTGCACCAGAAGTGCTCAGTAGTCTACAGGCCGAAGTCGGCGACCGTATCACCATTGGCGATGCGCAATTCATGATCAATGATGTACTGACAAAAGAGCCTGATCGACCTCTAACTACCTTTGGTTTTGGTGGCCGTGTGCTGATGAAGCAAGATGCACTCCCATCAACCAATCTATTAGGACAACGTAGCCGCATAAACTATCGTATCGAGATAGCAGGCGATCCCGAGCTGATAACCGCACAGCGTGACGCACTCACAAATATCCTGACCAATTATGCTGATATTGAGCTATCTGACGCTGTGTCAGCCGATACTTCGGTCTCGCGTATCTCTGACAATGTATTGA
>NZ_JBPYDC010000253.1:0-1309 GCF_051847575.1 Psychrobacter sp. 1U2 | reverse complement strand
ATGGTACGCATTCAGGCATCATTCAGACCAGTGTACAAGCAGTCGTCGGTACTTTATCAGCAGGCGTTGAGATACAGCGTATGGTCAAGCAAGGGATGGCACCTTCGCAGGCAGCAATCAACTACTCTCCTATCGCCATTCAGCGTACCAGTCTATTTAATACCATCAATAATTATCAGCAGTTTTTGGCATCGACGGTGATTCCTGCACTATTACATATTTTAGCAATGGTGATTGGCGCAACGACAATTGGCCGCGAGCTGCGCGATAAGCAGCTTGGACATTGGTCTCGCTTTATTGATACAGGTACGCCTGATTTACCTTATTTAAAGTCAACCAGCGATAGCAACCAATATAACGAACACAGTAAATCTGTGACAGATACTCAACACGAGCTAAGTAGTGTACCAAATATTAAACCTACTAAACCTATAGCTGACGTCAGAAAATCAAGCTTAGCTGTATTATTTGCAGGATTATTAGGTAAGTATTTTTGGCCCATACTGGCCTATAGCATCTGGTCTGCATTGGCATTATGGCTTGCCACACCGCAACAAGGTGTAGCCATAGAGTCCTTGATAGTCACTTATATCAGTCTAGTATTACTAATGATGTTGTCATTTTGGCTTGGTGCCGTGTTTACGCTCGGCTCGTTTTCATTACGTATGGGATTATCTGCGACGGGATTCATCTCCGTACCTTCCTATGCGTTCGCAGGCGTGACCTATCCTTATATCGCCATTACCGACAGCGCCAAATATTGGGCGGATGCACTACCATTGACGCATTATCTACAGCTGCACATTGCGCAGCTACAAATGCAAGCTCCGGTTGCGGTATCACTGCCCATTGTCTACGGCCTACTTTTAGCAACCATCATTGCGCTGATATTGATGGTTTTTTTGACCAAACGTGCCTTGTCGCATCCTGAGCGCTGGGGAGCCCGCTAATGTCAAAGCCATCTAAAACCAATGCTATAAAAACACCAATCTCCTTAAAGAAACCATCAGTGCCACAGTCATTTTGGACAAACTTTACCCAAACGTTTAAAGACGTGTTTACCGATAAAGGCGTGCTCTTAATGTTGGTTATAGCGCCTATTATTTATGGTTTTTTTTATCCATGGCCCTATTCATCTGAGGTAGTCAATCATGTGCCGGTCGGTATTATTGATTATGATAACAGCGACTTATCGCGTACCATTGTGCGTTATAGCAGTGCCAGTCCGCAACTAAACACCAAACGTTTTTTAAATGAGCAAGCAGCCAAAGAAGCCATTTGGACAGACCAGATTGCAGGCTACATGATT
>NZ_JBPYDC010000252.1:0-1309 GCF_051847575.1 Psychrobacter sp. 1U2 | reverse complement strand
TGAACCGCCCCGACTTTATCGGAGAGTGTTTTACTTGAGTCAGGCAGCAATGCCTGACAGGGTTAAATTATCATAATACCGCTTTTCAAATTCAAAAGGTGACACATATCCAATCGTGCTATGCAAACGGGTTTTGTTAAACCAGTCCACCCATTCAAGGGTTGCCAATTCAACATCGTTCACACCATGCCATTGTTCTTTTAGATACTCAATCACCTCAGACTTATAAAGCCCGTTAACCGTCTCAGCCAATGCGTTGTCATAAGAGTCGCCTGTTGTACCAACAGAGGCGATCACGCCAGAGTCAGCCATCTTATCAGTGTAGCGAATGGATAAGTACTGAACCCCTCGATCACTGTGATGAATCACATCTTTGGGATGGTTTCTATCTGCTATTGCTTGATTTAAAGCCGCCATCACCATATTCGTGTTCATACGATTAGATACCTTCCAACCAACGATAGCACGGGCAAACACATCAATAATAAAAGCGGTATAGACCCAGCCGCTTGTCGTCTTGATATAGGTAAAATCTGCAACCCACAGCTGGTTAGGACGATAAGCGCTAAAGTTACGATTGACTAAGTCATCAGCGCGCTTTTGGTCGTCACGGCTGTTGGTGGTAATCTTGCCTTTGCCACGCCAGACGCCTTGTAGGCCATACTGCTTCATTAATCGCTCTACGGTACACCGAGCAACCTTTAACCCGTCAGCTTTCATCTGCTGCCAGACTTTACGCACACCATAACGGCATTTACTGTCCTGCCAAATACGTTTAATCTCGCTGAGATAATAGTCGTCATGCTGACTGCGCAGTGAACGCTTGTGTGGGTTGTCGCTTAAGTCTTGAGCACGATAATAAGTTGACGGGGCAATCGGTAATACTCTACAGATCAGCTCGACCCCATAATTATTCTTATGATCGTCGATGAATTGAATCATGATTTTAGTCAGCGGTCGAGCTCCGCCTGGGCGAAAAAAGCAGCAGCCTTACGTATAATCTCATTGGCTTGCTTGAGCTCTTTATTCTCGCGTTCAAGCTCTTTAATACGTTGCTCTTGGCTTTGAGCTTGCACTGAAGCAGGAATGGTTTGATCGATGTGCTTTTTATGCCAAGACCGCAGAGTTTCAGGCGTGCAGCCAATCTTAGGGGCAATGGCTTGAATAGCTGACCAGGTAGAGGGATAGTCATTTGCTGCTTCAATCAGCATGCGAACGGCGCGTTCTTTAATCTCAGGAGTGTAGTTTCGTGTTTTCATTGTCGTATTCTCTCAGAATGTTAAGTCTCCGACAATCCCGGGGCGGTTCA
>NZ_JBPYDC010000251.1:0-1311 GCF_051847575.1 Psychrobacter sp. 1U2 | reverse complement strand
CAAATGATGATCCATGCTTAAACTACCAGCAAGCTGTAATTGCAACGCTTTTTCGATATATTGGTAAGCATCATGATAAGCCCAATAAGGAGAGGCTTTTTGGTCATTCAACTGTGCTGATGCTACAGCTCTATCCAGTCGCTGGGCAAACTTCTTTGCATTGGCTTGATACAAATTCTTGTGCTGAGGGTTTGCATGACTGTGAATCACTGCCAGTGCTCGAGTAATGGCTTTGGCGTTTTCAGGGTCGAGCCAAATGTGCGGGTCTAAAGTGTTTGCGATAAGTTGGCCTTTAACATCACGTAATGGATGACGGTTAAAGGCATCAAAACTAAATAAGGAAATGGCATTCGGTGCGGTGTTTAAGCTTGATGCAAGGTTGTTCTCCAACGGCTCACCAAACCATACAACAAACTTACTCTCTTGAATTGCTTTGATATCACTAGGGCTAATACTGCCATGGTGGCCGACCTCCCCTGCTTGCAATAATCGATTGGCTGACGGTGCTCCCTCAGTGACCGCTTCACTTAATAAAAATAAAGGGTAGTTACTGACGCTGACGGTCGCTGCTTGCACAGTCATTATGAACGAGCTTAAAAGCATCAATACGACTGTCAATATGTATTTGGGTTGACACAAAAACTGTCCTAACCTATAAAAAAAGAAAGGACGCACTCTACCTTGAAAGTACTGACTTTCATTATCTGGTTCTCTAAGGTTTTGGGGATTAGCATTCATCGGATAACTGCCCTATAAGTATGGTCTAAAAAAGTTTGGGTCTGAAAAAACAATTCAATCATCAGCAATACTGATTTTTTAATTTTTATTATGTTATACTATAACAATAAAAATGGCTAACATAATTTATTGTTATTAGTTTTGACCGTTTTAGCTGTAGTATCGTTTTTTGGAGTCTATACTTTTTGGAGTCTACACAATGTCTTCCACTTCATCTGTTTGCGAACACTTGCATGATGTTCAGCACTTTTCGTCACGTGATGTGACTGAACGTTTAGAGACTGCTAAAGCTCAATGCCGATTGCGCGGTGTACGCTTTACTCCGCTGCGTCAGCAGATATATGCTTTGATATTACAAGCCAACAAGCCAATAGGTGCATACGACTTAATCACAGAGCTACAACAAATGCGTACGACGGCGAGTGCTAATAATGAAAAAGAACAGGTCCGAAAAAATGTAGCACCGCCAACTGTTTATCGTAGCTTAGAGTTTTTGTTGGGTGAGGGATTGATTCATCAATTGACTTCGATCAATGCTTACGTCCCTTGTTGCCATCCACGTGACGAGCATAC
>NZ_JBPYDC010000250.1:0-1312 GCF_051847575.1 Psychrobacter sp. 1U2 | reverse complement strand
TAAATACTTTGGAGATACTTTGTATGGAAAATGGTTTACTGGCATCTCCAGCTGAGTACACTTGCCCATCAGGGGTGGCAACACTGATGCCAAACTGGTTGGGATCAACATGTGCAAGCTGCGGAATATAATCTGCTACCTTTCCGCGGTCGGTCTCAAGTGCCATTTGGGCAGTGATGTCGTCTAGAATTTTTTGCATCATAAAGGGGTAACCGTGTTTTTATTGAGTTTTCTGAATAGGCATGATTTTAACTGAATTTGGCACGATAAGGCGGGGAAATTATATTTTGCTATTATTTATCACGACATATAAAGTCTGATATAAGTAACTCCATTCTAGTGTTCTGTTTTGGGTAATCTATTGATAGATTTAATAAGCAAAATAAATGGTTCCATTCGGGTATACTGAACCGAAAATATTTACTCTACTACTAGGGATAATACATGGAATATCTATTATTTAGTGCTGGCATTATTGTTGGTACATTGGCTCTAGTAGTGGTAGTTTTTTTGGTAAAAACCTTGCTACGCTTAGGTAGATACCTAAAAACAAAAAATACATTCATTTGGTATATTTACATCGGGTTTTGGACTACTTTATTACTAATTTTTCTGATTGCACTGCTAACTCTTATTTTTAGCACATATGAAAACATTAAAATAGATAAAGAAGAACGTAAGTTTTTAGCAAAAAACTCTAGCCTTATAGACAGCGTAGCGAGAGACTTTTTTGAAATCGAATACTCATCAGATGACAGTTTTTATTTCAGTCTTGACGTAAGTAATTTATCGCCTTGTCTCCCTAAATACAAAGAATTACAATCTAAATATGAACAGAACGGAAGTAAACGTTTTGATTTGGATTATGTGATAACTGAACGTGCTCAAGAATTAAAGGAAGAAGCATTACCTTGGAACAACTTACCTCAAGATGAGCAAAATATATTGATCTTAAAAAATATTGAATGTGATAAAACTCTAGGACTACTTACGGTTGATGAGTACGAGAGAAGGAAAAGGATAGCATCGATAAAGTTAGAAAAAGTGTCTAGAAGCAAAGTTGTTGAAGAAATCAACCGCTTAAAAAACTCAAATAAAAATGACTTAGAAATAGTAGAGGCTTTGCTTATCAACGAAGACTTTGGAGAAGACTTGCAAGCTATTGCTCAACGTTTGAGAGACACAGGATCAATAGACCCTTTATATGCGATTGGCAATCAGTTTGGCTTGAATACGAATGATAGAACATCGACAACTGGGCTAGATGATATTAAATCACACATCAAAGATCAGCAATTAAGTTCAGATGAAC
>NZ_JBPYDC010000249.1:0-1313 GCF_051847575.1 Psychrobacter sp. 1U2 | reverse complement strand
GTATCATTCTTATCGATACCAAGCTTACGCAAACCATCTGCCAGTTGCCTGCAACGATCGTAAGTTTGCTGCCACGTTTGGGTGAGGTCATTGTGCTCTAGATCGTCATAAATGATGGCAGTCTTGTCAGGATAGACCTGTGCACTACGGATAATAAAATCAATTGGAGTAAGCGGTTGATAGTTGGCTGCATTTTTGCCAAGACCCGTGTGAAAGTCGGTCATAGGGATAGTCCTTTATCTTTATCATATTATGGGTTTAGCGGTTTTTTATATTGGATTTTGCATGTTAATGGCTATCTTTATTAACAATCAGTTCTTTTATTATAGACAACTGTAATTAGAAAGCGAGCTTGTTTTGTGGCCTTTACTTAACTACGTGGCATAAGTAAAAGCCACTGCCAATGGTATGATGAATATAATGTTGTAAACATAGTGTTCACTCGTCAGTCGCTTGTCTGCGTAGCTGATAATAATGGCGGTGTGTTACGATAGAATTAACACTGCATCATTAAATATTCGTCATTCTTAAGCCTAATATACCCCATACTCAATGATATGAATACAAGAACGCCGAAAGTAGGCTGTGCTACCGTATGGAGAATTAGACTGCCGATGTCATCAGATTATTGTGAGTAAGTGATAAAAATATAACCCATTAATTCATAAGGACGATGATATGAGCGCCAGCCCTAATAGCGTAAGCCCAGTAGACTCAAATACTAAGACCTCTGATCGTATTGCGAGCACTGACATGGCGACGGATACCGCCAATGCATCTGAGCATTATCCGCACTTGTTTGAGCCATTAGATTTGGGCTTTACTACCCTTAAAAACCGTGTGGTTATGGGCTCAATGCACACAGGACTTGAAGATCGCTTTTATAACTACGGTAAACTGGCGGCGTATTTTGCGGAGCGCGCAAAGGGCGGCGTGGCGATGATGATTACGGGCGGTATCTCGCCCAATCGTGAAGGGTGGTTGTTGCCTGCTGGCGGCACCATGAATACGAGAGCTGACGTTATTAACCATCAGCGAGTCACTCGCGCGGCGCATAAATATGACAGCAAAATCATCATGCAAATCCTGCACAGTGGTCGCTACGGTTATCATCCATTTATCGTGTCATCAAGTCCTATTAAGTCGCCAATCACTCCTTTTAAACCGCGTAAAATGAGCATTAAAAATATCGAGCAGACGGTGAAGGACTATGCACGCTGTGCAAAACTTGCCAAGCAAGCAGGCTATGATGGTGTCGAAATCATGGGCTCTGAAGGTTATTTGCTTAATCAGTTTTTATCGCGTCATGTGAA
>NZ_JBPYDC010000248.1:0-1314 GCF_051847575.1 Psychrobacter sp. 1U2 | reverse complement strand
ATGTTTGGTTTGTTTGTTTGAGGATTGTTTGTTTGAGCATTGTTTGTTTGGGCAGCGCTGTCCAATATAGCGTCTTGGGACTTGGAAGTAGAGTTAGTTGCTGCAGTGTTATGTTGGCCTACCATGTTTTGCGCGTCAGTTGGCGCGACCTGAATCTCTTTTGAATACTCAGATGTCAATAAACCTGACTCTACAGATGTATCCAAACCAGCCAATAATGACTTTCCTGCTAGTAGGTTGTTACTTTGCAAAATAGTAATAGCAGGATCGATACTAGGCTCTTGTAATGCTGCAAAATCTGCGACCAGCACTGATAGATGCGTAGTTGTTTGAGTCACTAACGTGACCACGTCTTCTGTGACGGCTAACGTCTTATCTAAAACTCGGTTTAATAGATTCTCAATTGCCCATGCCATCTCACCAACAGTAAAGGCCCCTACCATACGTCCCGATCCTTTCAACGTATGAAAACCGCGGCGCACTTCGGTCAATGGTGACAAATCTTGAATATCTTGCTGCCAGATAGGTAAAAAGTCTTTTAAATCAGTAAGTACATCGTCTGCTTCTTCGATAAAAATATCGCGAATCTCTTCATCTATATCAAAATTATCAGGTTTTACTTGCGTACGTGCAGCTTGTAGCTCTTTGCTGTCTCGACTGGTAGCATCTACTTTTTTTGCAGCGCTTACTTGGACACCAGCATCATCATCTAATACGTTTTTATTTAACGCCTCGTCAGTAGGCACGATCTCACCACTGTCGTCATAGCGAACAACATCGGATAACATTGTCTCATTTGCTATAAAAGCAGGCACTACTTTATCAGGCGCTGCTATCAATGCATCTACCAATCTTTGCGCCTGCTCTATATGCTCATTGGCTTGCTGCAATAAAGAACGATCAAATACTTGCTGGACTAAATAATCTAGCAATAGCTCAAGCGCTGTCACACTCTCCGCTAAAGATTGCGTTAGATTCCAGCTGATATTTTTTACTTTGTGGGTTTCTAATTTAGCAAACACTTTTGCAAGCTTGTCACTAACTGTCTGTACTGACGTCAAACCCATCTCTTCAAAAGCATTACCGATCTCATCAAAAGCAGTGGCTGTTGGCAAAAGGTAGGTTTGTTGCTGATACACATAATCGTTAAAATTATGTTTTAGGTCTTCAACTGCAATACGTAGCTGGCGTAAATTATCATTGGTAAAGGTGGTAGGATTTAGGGCATTCTCATCAATAGCGGTATCATCGGAAGCAGCTAAAGTCACAAAAGACGCTTTATCGCCAATTTTGGTATGAATAGACTGTTCAGTG
>NZ_JBPYDC010000247.1:0-1316 GCF_051847575.1 Psychrobacter sp. 1U2 | reverse complement strand
ATGATAGGGTCTTATATTGAATATTATTGGTCGATTGCAGCTTTCAGTTGTCGGATAACAGCACTGAGTAACATCTCGTCAATCTCAGTTAGCTCATTCAGCCCGTAATCATAAGTTTTTAAGATCATCGCTTTTTGATCTCGAGTAAGGTGCACCGATATATCACCATCTTTTATTATTCCTCGATAATCTTCTAGCGTTACTTTTTTATCATTTTTCATGTTCAACCTCCTCTTGACTGTCGATTTGGCAAATAGTGTATAAAAAATCACTCTTTTTTATACAGATACATCCTCATCTATAAGCTATTGTAACCAAACGCTCTTATATGGTCTATATACGCGATGTTATTGCTAATCAGTCAGTTTTAAACGGCACTAGGTGGACGAAACAATACTTTAAACTTGTTCTTTAGCCCTTTGGTACGAAAGAAGCGTTGCCACATACGATAAAAAACGCCAAATATTAAGCTGATAATATTATCATGACTGGTCACACCTACCGCACCGTATTTCACTGGGTTATTAATCGTATCTTCTTCCACATATGTGCCAAACCAACGATCAAAAAGAATGATAACGCCGCCATAATTTTGGTCGATATAGTCGCTATTGGTACCATGATGCGCACGGTGATTGGAGGGAGTATCAAAGATATATTCAATCCATTTAGGGAATTTACCGATCGTTTCAGTGTGAATAAAGAACTGATAAATTAGATCAAGCGCGTAGAAGAAGAAAACCCACACCGGATGGACGCCAAGCAGCATCAGCGGGACAAAGAACAACCACCAGCCTGTAACTGAGTACAATAAACTTTGGCGCATAGCCGTCGATAAGTTCATTTGATCATCGGAGTGGTGTACCACATGTGCTGACCAAAACCAGTTGACCCGATGGGAGCTACGATGAAACCAGTAATAGCAGAACTCGACCGTAATAAAAATAGGAATGGCCGTGAGCCATGTGACTTCAATCGTAAACAAGCGATATTGATATAACCACAAGCAAATAGGCAGCACGACAAGTGCTTGTATGACCAGCTCAAACCCTAAATAAGAGCCGCCTAAGCTAAAGTTGGTCATGGCGCGACGCCAACCAAAGGCAGATCCACGTCCACGCTTAGATTGATAAAACCATTCTGCCAAAAATAATAAGAAAAAAGGTCCACCTGCCAGCGGTAATAGCCACTCTTGCCAGTGTGCAGGTAAGATACTCGCCAGCATGGGCTGCCATGACTCAGGCGCGATGGCTAAGATACTTTGATTGAGCATCTCTTTGTAAGCATCTAGGGTCTGTCCGTACTTGCCTAAACTT
>NZ_JBPYDC010000246.1:0-1324 GCF_051847575.1 Psychrobacter sp. 1U2 | reverse complement strand
CGACAAAGCTGATGACCACTGCAATACAAAATGAGGCGTACAAACCAACCTTTGGATCGACGCCTGCGATAATAGAAAAAGCAATGGCTTCAGGAATCAGAGCCAATGCAACGACGATACCTGACAGCACATCGCCGCGCACATTAGAAAACCACTCATCACGTAAGCTATCAAAAAAAGATGTCATAAGTAAACTGCATAGATTTGGAGGCAAAAAAAGTAATCATTCGCTAGTAGCCATATTATCTGTCAATAACAACTGTCTACGGATAATGTCGGCTGCTAAGAAAGCTACCGCGTCGCTCAACAGACTAAAACTGTCAAACGGTCTTGCACTTTCGCTATCTCAAAGATTATAAATATCCTACAACATCTGGCTACTGAGTTATTTGCAGTATTGCCAATAGCAAAATAAGATAAAAACCTAAGATAGTACACAAATGGCTATGATGATGTATCACAGCAGATAGATTGTCAGGTAAGATAGACAGAGTAGCTATGAACAAATAAATAGCTATAAACAAGCATCTGCCGTAACCTAATGACAGTATGATTCGCTACTAAGGGTTAATAACCATGTGATAAATACCGTAATATAGGTCATCACACGCTCAATCAGCGTACAAAACTAAATTATCAGTTAAGACCCTAGTAACTTAATATAAAAACATGCGCATAATAGCACAAAGTGATGAAAAAGCAGTACCGAAACATGCACGATACCGTTATCATGCTTACCATTATTATGATTAAAAAATATCATATCGCCTATCTAACCAATATAGTATCGTCAACACCCACATTTGATAGCCAAACCCTAGCCTCAAAAAAGGAAGATATATGATGCCCCTTGCTGCAACAGAAACGTTAATCCATAAAGGTAGTGGCCTACAAGTGGTGGTCGGGTTGGGTCAATCAGGGCTATCGGCAGCACGTTATTTGACTGAACAAGGCTATCAAGTAGCAATCACAGATGGCCAATCAGCACCCGCATTAGCAGAAAAGCTTCCCGCTGCAATCGAAATTCGCCAGTTTGGCGCTATTGATGCAGAGCTATTGCAACAAGCCGCACGTATTATTATTAGTCCTGGTATATCACTTGAAACTCAAGCAGTGGCAGCGGTGCGGCAAGCCAATATTCCGGTAGTAAGCGATATTCAGTTGTTTTGTGAGGCTTGTGATGTTCCTATCATTGCGATTACTGGTTCTAATGCCAAAAGCACCGTGACGACACTGGTTGGAGAGATGGCTGCAGATGCTGGTATCAATGTTGGCGTGGGGGGGAATATTGGTGTGCCAGCGTTAGACCTTTTAGCCAATAATG
>NZ_JBPYDC010000245.1:0-1325 GCF_051847575.1 Psychrobacter sp. 1U2 | reverse complement strand
TATTGCTATTAATAGTTTCACTATAAAAATAAACACATATGAACTGGACAAACTGTGAACTCGAGCGTTTTTTACAGTACAGTAAGGACTAAGAAAGCTTTTTATTGTAAAATACCCATATTATTCATACTCATAGGGACTATGAATAACATAGGCAAGAGTATCTGTCTATTTTATAAACTGCATATAGGTATTAAATGTCTTATTTGATCAAGTCTTTGATAGTCACGTTATCACTACTACTGACTACCACCGCATTTGCTGGTAATACCAGTTATTATGGTAGTAAGTTCCATGGCAAACGTACCGCTAGTGGTAGTATTTTTAATATGAATGCGATGACTGCCGCTCATAAAACGTTACCATTTGGTACAAAAGTAGAAGTGACCAATAAAAAGACGAAGCAAAGCGTCATAGTAAAAATTACGGATAGAGGACCTTTTACTCCGGGACGAATCCTTGATTTATCTAAAGGCGCTGCTGGTAAAATAAACTGTCAACTTTGTACCACCACTATGAAGATCTTATCTTATGGTGATGGTAAATACCGTAGACAATGATGTAGTAAAAAGGGAGAGCCGGCGCTCTCCCTTTTTTATGGCGACTACTATTTTATAGCTACTATAATGATTATTATAAGCGAACAACCATTTACTAAATCGTTAAAGCCACCTAGTCAAATTTTGCTTCCATTTCCTCTAATGTCGTCATTGATAGCAGCAACTTCTCTTCATTATCGCTATGCTGCTGCTGTAGCGCACTTTGCTCATCTAACAATCGTAACAAGTCTGACTTGCGGCTCTCTTCATAAAGATCAGTGTCAGCTAACTTTTCTTCCAACGTTATTAGTTGCTTATCCATCTTAGCTAAAGCCTTTTCTGTGTCTTCGATGTCACGGCGAATAGGCGCTGTTAGCTTACGTTGTTCAGCCGCCAGCTTACGCTGCTCATCTTTACTAAGAGCAGGTTGAGCAGTTTTATCTTTTATTGGTGCAGTAGATGTTTCACTATTTACTAAGCCAGTATCTGTTTCACGTGAAACAAACTTCTTACTCTCTTTTTTACTTTTCTTTTTGCCAGTATTCTTATCTGGCGCATTCTCTTGTTTACGTTTTTCTGCTAGCCACTTACCATAATCACTGATATCGCCATTGAACTCATCAATTTGGCCATCGTGCACCAAATATAACTCATCACAGACATTCGCAATCAGCTCACGATCATGCGAGACCAACACCACTGCCCCCTGAAACCCTTGCAACGCGATGGTCAACGCTTGGCGCATTTGTAAGTCTAAATGGTTGGTCGGCTCATCGAGGACAAGAA
>NZ_JBPYDC010000244.1:0-1328 GCF_051847575.1 Psychrobacter sp. 1U2 | reverse complement strand
ATAAATCCTTTTACCCAACAATGGATACAGACTTGAGCGAATAGAGAGTGGCAGACCACGGCGAAAGTGGAAGTATGCCAGGGACAACGCCACGATGGCATAAATAGCCCAAGCATGGATACCATAGTGCAAGAACGAGATGTTCATCGCTTGTTTGGCGGCCTCTACTGTCTCAGCTTCGCCAAGAGGTGGTGCCATAAAGTGATAAACAGGTTCTGCGGTGCCCCAGTACATGATACCGATACCAATACCTGCTGAGAACAACATGCCGATCCAAGATGGCAGACTATACTGTGGCCTTTCGGTCTGATGACCCAAGCGAATGTCACCATACTTACTAAAAATCAAATACAAACTTAACACCACTGCCACGTTCATTAAGATAACGAATAGCCAGCCAAATCGCCGAGTAATGAAACCCTGTGCTGCAGCAAATACTGAATCAGCCAGCTCATGAAACAGAGCGCCAAATATAATAAAACCCACGATCAAAACTGCCGAGGCAATAAAAACAGGCTTATTAACTCGTGGAAAAGGTCCTAGACGACCAATTTTGAGTTCACTCATAATACCTTCCTAAAATAGAGTTGTGCCACTATGTTTGGATATAAACAACCTATCAAACCTAAAAAATATATATAACCGCATAAAAATAGCCCTAAATGTGAGGGCTATCTGTGTATGAAAATTCTAATAATAACGATAACAGGTAATATAGATTAGTCACCTTTAGCAATCTTAGGCGGACCTTCCAATAGATTTTCATCAACGAACTCGTTCGCCGTATTATGATCTGCTGATTCTGCAGTAATGTAATACTGCTGAGCTCTATACAGTATCAATTGATCTCTACTTAAACCACGTAGTAGCGCGTACATCATCACAAATACGACTAAAGCAAATGGTAGACCTGCTACGATAGCTGCTGCCTGTAAAGCACTTAGTCCACCAGCTGCAAGTAAAACTGCAGCTATGACGCCTTCTGTACTTGCCCAAAATAAGCGCTGAATTTTTGGCGGATTGGTATCGCCACCGGCTGTTAGCATATCAATGACAAAGCTTGCCGAATCTGATGATGTTACAAACCAAAGTACAATCATAATGACAATTATAAAAGTAATCGGTTTGGTTAATGGGTAGTACTCGATCAGCTTAAAGATGGCACTACCAAAATCTGCTTGTACCGCTTCAACGAGTCCTGGACTAGCCAATGCAGGATCAATAGCAGCAAGCAACTCCATATGAATAGCAACGCCGCCAAAAGTCGTAAACCAAAAAAACAAGATTGTTATTGGTATTAACATGACCCCTAACACAAACTCACGAAT
>NZ_JBPYDC010000243.1:0-1330 GCF_051847575.1 Psychrobacter sp. 1U2 | reverse complement strand
ATAAAAAGACCAGCATAGTGAAACCTGCGAACAGCACTCGTAGGCTTGCAAATGCTATCGAACCAAACTCAGGAACCCCAACACGATAGAATATAAAAGACAGCGACCACATAAAAGAGAGGGTAAAAAAGATAATGAGGTCGCGTTTAGTCACTGGTTAATCCTATTAAGCGTTTAGACTGCTTTTGCTAAGTCGTAAAAAGTTATGTCATGAGACGTATTATGTCGTTAAAAACGCCATGATGATAACTTGTTAATCGCTTGATAGGTGCTGTTTTATGTATTCGTCAGTAATTAATTCGTTATAACTTGACTTTATCCAAAATAAAATCAATATCCTTATCACCGCGCCCGGATAAATTGACCAAAATAGTCTCATCAGGCGACATGTCTTTGGCAACTCTCATCGCATAGGCAATGGCATGGGCAGTTTCTAAGGCAGGAATAATACCTTCTAATCTTGATAACGCCATAAAGGCATCCAAGCACTCTGCGTCGGTTGCCGACTCATAAGTCGCTAAACCCATATCGCGCAAAAGCGAATGCTGTGGCCCAACGCCCGGGTAATCAAGACCTGAGGCAATCGAATGTACAGGGGCAGGCTCGCCATCTTCATCTAGCAAGACATAACACTTAAAGCCATGCAGCGCGCCTTTTACTCCTAACGTCATGGTAGCGGCGTGATTGGATGTCTCTAAGCCTTCACCTGCAGGTTCCACCCCAACTTTCTCGACCTCTTTGTCGTCCAAAAAACCACTAAAAATGCCGATAGCATTAGAGCCACCGCCGACACAAGCGACCACTTTATTAGGGAGCTTACCAGTTGTCTCTAAGAACTGCGCTCTTGCTTCGCGGCCAACGACCGATTGAAAATAACTGACGATTTCAGGATACGGTGCAGGGCCTAAAGCTGAGCCAATAGCAAATAGACTGGTATCCAGCTCATCAAGATAAGTCTCAAAAGCGCTATCGACCGCCTCTTTTAGTGTCCCTGCCCCGCGCGATACAGGGACGATCTTCGCGCCTAGTATTTTCATCCGGCTGACATTGGGATGCTCTTTTTCGATATCAACGACACCCATATGGATCTCACACTCAAGGCCCATCAACGCCGCTGCGGTTGCCAACGCCACGCCATGTTGCCCTGCGCCCGTCTCCGCAATGACCTTGGTTTTGCCTAGTTTTTTGGCAAGTAATACTTCACCTAAGCAGTGATTAATCTTGTGCGCGCCCGTATGATTGAGATCTTCACGCTTAAAATAAATCTGCGCCCCGCCGCAATGTGCGCTTAAGCGTCTGGCATGAAATATCGGACTTGGGCGACCAACAT
>NZ_JBPYDC010000242.1:0-1330 GCF_051847575.1 Psychrobacter sp. 1U2 | reverse complement strand
GTAGAGCTAGTCACTGCGCTACTATCAGCATTGGTTATCTATCAATTTGGCGTTACAGCTGCTGGCTTGTCTGCTCTCATTTTGGTATGGACATTGATTGCCTTAACTGGTATCGATTTTGATACGCAGCTATTACCTGATCGACTGACTTTTCCATTAGCAGGATTGGGCTTAGCAGTGAACTCTCAAGGCTGGTTTGTCTCCCCTACCCAATCGGTTTGGGGGTTATTGCTAGGATTTTTGTCTTTATGGATCGTCGTAAAAGTGTTTTATCTCATAACCAAAAAACATGGTATGGGACAAGGTGATTTTAAGCTACTAGCAGTATTGGGGGCTTGGCTTGGACCTATGATGTTGCCGTTGATCATTCTTCTATCTTCTTTACTAGGCTTAATTGTCGGTATTGTTTTGATGAAAAGGCACGGAGAGAGCCAGCCTTTTGCCTTTGGACCTTATATTGCGATCGCTGGAATAATTGCTCTCCTTTATGGCTCTGATATTGTTAATTGGTATTTAGATATGTATGTTTAATATAGAATTACAATATAACAAACGAATGCTTATATCTTTATCGGCGGTACGCGTTAAGCTAGTTGATTAATGACGATTGTTTGATAAGAACAAGCAATTCATTAGTACTAATATTCATAATTGTCTTTTCTACCAACTTACGAGCCAATAAGTCACCGCTATGTCAATATATTCTGAAACGCCTGTACATAAACGCCAACAAGCTAAAATACAGAACAAGACCTTAGTGGTTGGGCTAACAGGCGGTATCGGTAGTGGTAAGTCTGCCGCCAGCGATTGGTTTGCAGCACAGGGAATTGACATCATTGATGCCGATGTGATTGCTCATGAAGTAGTAAAGAAAGGCAGCCCTACTTTGCGTAAGATTCAAAAAAAGCTTGGAGAATGGGTAATTGATGCAGAAGGTCACATGGACCGTGCAGCAGTACGCACACACGTGTTTGCCAATCCTGCCGCGCTTATTGACCTTGAAGCCATTACCCACCCTGCTATTCGCGAGGCTGCAAAACAACAACTAGCAGCAAGCACTTCACCCTATGTTATATTGTCAGCCCCACTACTCATTGAGGCCGCAGAAGCAGGTCTTGCTAACTTATGCCAACGTATTTTAGTCATTGATGTAGATGAAGAGACGCAACTTGCGCGTGCCAGTCTGCGTGATGAACAAAGTGTAGTGAAAATAAAAGCCATCATGGCAAACCAACTTCACCGTACTGAACGTAATCACCATGCTGATGATTTGGTGGTAAACGAAGAAGACTTAGCAAGCTTACATCAACAGCTAGAGCCATTGCACCAA
>NZ_JBPYDC010000241.1:0-1330 GCF_051847575.1 Psychrobacter sp. 1U2 | reverse complement strand
ACCAACTGCTCTACCTTCTTTAAGAATGAATCAAACAGATAAAGCTCATGGTCATACGACCTGACTATTATCCAATTATATGACTGAAACGTTTTTATAATAATTTTTCAATATAAGCGGTACTACTGCTTATACCGGGGTTTAGAATAGGTGGTTTATCTCTTGCGTTACTTTGAATAATCGTCACAAATATTGTTGACAACCTAATTATTAATAAACTATAGTTTGCATTTTTGACATTATCGTGTATATTCGTCTTTATGAATATACACGATAAAAAAGGATGTATGGCAATGGAAAAAAAGGTACATGACATCTCACTTACTGATCATGAAATATCTTTGATACATACTTCATTAAGTAATCTTCAACGAGATCTGATAAACCGTTTTAAGTCTCTTAAAGAAGTGACAGAAGACGGAGAAGAGGTTTGGATTGGTGATTATGACAGAATGCAGCTAGATGTCATCGATATGTTACAGAAAAAACTCTCAGAGATTTAAAGTAACTTTAAATAACATTATATCGCCGTAGCCTTGCTTTAAAAAAACCTTATCAACCATCACTCCTTGATCGGTCAATAAAGATATAAGAGACCTAAAACCCTGCCTCTTCTTGTGTTAGTGGACTGATCTTAATAGGTACTGCAAATAACCATGCCATACCCGCTGTACAATAAAAACCATTATCATCAAAAGAGACAATGCGAGCAGTAAAGTCGTTATCGACTTGGTCCGACATGGCCTCTTCGTCACTGTTATCACTTACTGCACACCATATCTGCGTGTCACCACGGCTCAACATTGCCCGTGTAAGTTCACTACCCATCAATTCTTGATACATTCTAACTCCTCCTAAATTAATTCATTATTAAACCTTGAAAAACCTTGTAGTTTAATACTGTGATAAACAAGGAAAATTAAGTACATCTAAAAACACCTTATCCTGAGATTTTTGATAAAACAAGGTTATAGATGTATGGAGGGTGAATGTTATAAGTAATTGTTTTTTTTATCTATTTAGAATTGTATAAAAGGTCTTTTCTATGGTGTGAACGGTTGTTTGCTAAAGAAGTTGAGTAACTTAAAGAAGTATGCCTCAAAATCCTATTTCGTTTTGACTCAGCTCAACTCTACGAACAGGCACCGCATGCATCCATGATTCTCCTTTGTTACAAATAAAGCGATCGTCTTTATAAGTAACGATAGGATAGATACCGCTATAGTCATCTTCATGAATAGCAGTCAAAGCTTGTTTATCACTATCGTTACTGACCGCACACCATATCTGCTTATCACCGCGACGCAACATTGCACGGGCCAAATCACTA
>NZ_JBPYDC010000240.1:0-1336 GCF_051847575.1 Psychrobacter sp. 1U2 | reverse complement strand
CGTCCAAGAGCTATGGGGCGAACACAAAATGCCACTGGTTGTGGTCGGTGATGCACGTAATATCAGCTACTATAATGACGTCTGTGATCGTCCAGATAATATTATTGCCAAAGTCTCGAACGTTACCAATTTAGAAGATGGCAGTGCTCAGCATATTATCGATGGTGTCCAAGAAGCGGTAGAGGGCTATCGTACATCGTTGCACGAAGCCGCGCTTGGTGAGATTGACAAAGCACGCGGTGCAGAGATGTTGCGTACCGATTTACAAGAAGTCTATCGCGGCGCCTTCCAAGGAGCAGGCGAGACACTTTATGTACGTCGCGGCTATATGCAGTCAGCCAAGATCGATGAAAAGGCTCAGACCCTTATGTTAGCAGATGATGCTGCTGCAAATGACGTAACAGATGACGCAGTTGGTGAGATTATAGAACATGTCATGCATAATGGTGGTGAAGTGGTATTTATGCCGCAAGACATCATGAGCGAAGATCAGCCAATTGCTTTGGTTACACGCTACTGATTTTATACGGCCAATTGACTGAGTAGTGATAATTTATTATTAGTAAACAAGAGCATTGGTTCGATCAGAGCCAATGCTCTTTTATGTTTACAACCATTAAAACGTGTTGTGCATTCACAAATAACCTTTATCCGTTAAGTACTTAATACGCTTCAATGCGATAACGATAAAGCTAAAACTATCGTCAATGTTGTTATAGTATAGATAACGCCTATAATTACTTATAACAATTATGCTATGAATACTGAATTTATGATGAATAAAAACTCTTTTGTTGTGACCAGCTATAATATCCATAAAGGTATGTCGCCACTTAATCGCCGAGTCAAAATGCAAGGAATTGCTCAAGCGCTTGAAGAGGTAGGGTCTGATGTCTTATGTTTACAAGAGGTGCAAGGTCAACACTTAAGGCGCAACATGCACTATAACGAATACCCTGATCAATCTCAGCACGAATGGTTTGGTGAGTATCTGCAGCTGCAAAATAGCTATGGCAAAAACTCAGAATACGAGGACGGCCATCATGGAAATGCAGTACTGAGTCGATTCCCCTTGGACCCTAAACATAACGTCAATATCACTGTAAATAAGCTAGAGCAACGCGGGGTGTTGCATTGTGAAGTACAGCCAGCTGGCTGGAAAAAACCTGTAGTGGTGCTATGTGCTCATCTCAATTTGTTCGAGCGCGACCGTATCAAACAATATCAGGCAATTAGCGATTACGTGCGTAATGAGATTGCCTCAGATCAACCGCTTATTTTGGCAGGCGACTTTAATGACTGGAAAAAACTCTCCTGTGACACACTCGCTAGTGAC
>NZ_JBPYDC010000239.1:0-1337 GCF_051847575.1 Psychrobacter sp. 1U2 | reverse complement strand
ACCGAATACGACGACTTCTTGACCCTCTGAAAAGGTGCCAGACTTGTCACTGATGACGATACCAGCGGCATCGATACCGGGGGTGTGCGGGTAGTTTCTAGTGATTCTTTTATTGCCCGATGCCGACATAGCGTCTTTGAAATTCAATGATGAATAATGCACTTCGATCAATAAATCGTTCTCAGGCAAATCACTGACGTTGCGCTGCTCAATACTTTTTTTAAATTCACCGTCGTTCGTTTCTTCGACAACTAAGGCTTTAAAGGTTTTATTATCAGCGTTTGTTTGATTGGACATAATATTATTCCTTTTTTATTACTTTTGGATTAAATAGGTTTTAAACACATATATTAAGGCTTAATCAATATCTTACCTTTTTTGTCTGACTGTACTTTTTCAGAGACCGCTGTTTGAATATCATCTAAAGGATAAATGCCGCCAGTAGGGAGTTTTAATTGACCGCTTGCCGCGCGCTCAATCAGCTCACGGGTTAGGCGCTGCATATCATCGCTACTAATCTCTTGCATCATATCGCTCGCCCAAAAGCCTTTTACCTGCGCCAAATTAAAAATCAGGTCACTAGGGTTAAGCGTGAGCGGTTTGCCAGACATGGCACCTAAAGATGCTAGCACACCGTGTTTACCTAGTAGAGATACCAGCTCGCCACCAGACTTGCCGCCGACCGCATCGACAGCGCCACTAATTTTGTCGTCACCAACGATATTTTTGACTTGCTCTTTCCAGTCATTGTTGTCGGTGACAACGTTGTTTTTGGTAATACCAAGATCGATCAGCTCTTGCTCGGACTCTGTACTGCGCACCAAATTAATCGTATTGATATTACGCTTAGGGGTGAGCATCGCCATAGATTCACCAACCGCGCCATTGGCAGCATTTTGGATGATCCATTGACCCGGCTTGATGTTTAAGAACTCAATGAGTAGCAGCGCACTCATCGGCATGGCGATAAGCTGAGCGGCCATTTCATCATCGATAGCGTCTGGTATAGGAATGATGCTTTGAGCTGGCGCGATAAAGTACTCCGCCCACGTACCTTGTACGCCTGATACGACGACGCGCTGACCCTTTTCAAAGCCTTTTACGTCTTCACCCAAAGCATCGATTTCCCCTACCGCCTCACTACCGCCCGTGGCAGGCAGTTCAGGTTTATTACCGTACTCGCCTTTGATGGTAACCAGATCATGGTTATGGATAGAAGATAAGATGGTTTTGATACGGACTTGGTTATTATTAGGTTCTGGAGTAGGGCTTTCGGTTACGCTAAGCACGTCAGAGGGTTTGCCAAATTCGTTGTAAGTTGCAGTGCGCATAGAAAT
>NZ_JBPYDC010000238.1:0-1337 GCF_051847575.1 Psychrobacter sp. 1U2 | reverse complement strand
ATCGTGCGCGGCGCAATGGTGAAGATTATCGTAGTGTCAGTGTTGATACTGAAAAGGCAATCAAAGCCCTAAATAAAGAAAATATCGATGGTCTGGTGGTGGATCTGCGTAACAATCCAGGCGGCTCTTTGGATGAAGTAGCAAAGATGCTAGGGTTATTTATCAAAGGTGGGCCATTAGTACAAATACGCGATAACCGTGGCAATGTCCAAGTATATCGCGATGATGATGGTGGTAAACAGCTATATGATGGCAAGGTAGTGGTACTCACAAATTTAGCCTCAGCGTCTGCTAGTGAGATTTTCGCGGCAGCGATACAGGACTATGGCCGAGGTTTGGTGGTTGGTAGCACAACGACAGGTAAAGGCTCTGCACAGATTCAGCTGGACAATCTAGCGCTGGGTTCTGCAACATTAACTCAGCGTAAGTTTTATCGTATTACAGGGGGTAGTACACAGAATAAAGGGGTTGTACCTGATGTAGAGCTGGTCAATATTTATGATGACGCTACCTTTGGTGAGCGCGCACAGAAAAAAGCGCTACCATGGGATACTATCAAAACAGCGGCATATAAGCCTGAAGGTAAGTTTGCTTCAGACACGCTTGCCACCTTGAACCAGCAATCGAAAATACGTCAACAGCAAAATCCGCAGTTTGTTTATCTATCTACTCTAAATGACATACGCGATATGGATGATGAAAAAAAGCCCATTGATTTGGATATAAATAGTCGCCGAGCGAAGATGGAGTTGATTGAGCAGCGCTCATTGCAAGCTGAGAATAAACGTTTAATAGCGACAGGTAAGAGTCCATATGCCAATTGGGATACTTATCAAGCAGCCATGGATGCAAAATTTGAAGAGCGCAGCAAAATGAAAGTTGATGAACGTCCGCAGCTACCAGAGGACGAAGCCTTTATCAGCGAGGCGGCTTATTTAATGCTAAGCGCTGATCCAAAAGCGACGCTCAGTCCTAAAGAAAAACTGCAAACAACACAAGCAACAATAGAGCCTTAAATACCTTGAACATTTTCTGTAAGCTTATGCTTACAGAAAATGTCGTTTCAACCTCTTACTAAGCAAGGGGCAATCTGCGATTATAGACCCACTGCACAGTTTGACGATACTATGTTTAATACTAGGGATTGGTATTTGTAGATTGTTTATAAATTGTTTCAGGGATGGATTGCTCATTACGGATGATAAGGCTGGATGCCTAACAGTTATACTATGTCTTGGGATTGGGTATAGCATAACGTAAACAAGGATGGTTGGTGATAGAAACCGCATAGCGCTTGTCGTTGTGCGGTTTTATTACGTTTGAAAGGGATTGGTTTT
>NZ_JBPYDC010000237.1:0-1338 GCF_051847575.1 Psychrobacter sp. 1U2 | reverse complement strand
GACAGGTATCAGTGACAATATGTTAATGGCTGCAAGTCAGGCCTTAGCAGATATTTCAATGGAATATGACAAGGCACCAGGGGCAATATTGCCGCCAATAAAACTTATCAGAGAGATCAGCGAAAAAATAGCCTATGCAGTAGCCTTACAAGCGGTTGAAGACAAACTTGCTTTACCAGTAACATTAGAAACTTTGGAGCGTCGTTTAAAAGCCAATTTTTGGCTACCTAAATACCGCAACTATCGTCGTACTTCTTTTTAGAATTTAAAAAGTAGCTGCTAAAAAGCACTTAAAAAAAGCGCACAAAAAAGCCGAATGTTATTAAAAATAGCATTCGGCTTTGTTTTTTATTATATTTTACTAAAGTTTAAGCAATAAAAAACTCCTTTAAATTTTAAGAATTAAAAGGGTTTAAAAATAATTAACCTTAGTCGATTAACGAGAGTAGTATAGTTGATCTTCAGCAGTATTTGAGCTAACTGTTGACAAGCTTTAGCTTATATAAATATTACCTTCAATATTATTCTTCATATGCAGTAGACGAGGAGCAATATCTTCTTCTAACTTAGTACGGCTAAGCACAAAACTTGGCGCGCCACAATTAAAAGTTAGTAATCCCTCAGTAGGGTGCATCATGGCAGTAGCAACAGCATTGACGTCTTTTTGCCATTCACTAATCGAAAAACAATACCCATAATCTTCATAATCTTTAAATGCTTTGTCCAGTCCTCGCCTAATTTTTAACCAGTCGTCTTTATACTTACTACGAATGGCATCAAGGATAAATTCTTGTTCAGCAGGTGGCATACTGGCTAAGCAAGCTCGTCCCATAGAACTTAAATGAATGGGCAGGTATGAGCCAACATTGCGTCGCATGGTAGTCGTGCCAGACCCTTGCACGACATTTAGATACACCATCGTCAGTCGATCGCGGGTTGCCATGGCAACCGCACTATTGGCATAATCCGCCAACTCTTCCATGTACGGTGTGACTAAATTGTTGATAGAGATGTTCGCCATCATTGTATAACCAAACCCCAACACACCCGCAGAGAGCTGATATTTACTACTGTTGGTCGATTGCTTTAAATATCCTAATTTGACCAAGGTATAAGTAAGACGCGTAATCGTCCCTTTAGGCAGACCTGTCATTTGACTTAGATCTTGATTGCCGAGATAAGGGCGCTGCGGGGTAAAACAACGTAGCAGCTCTAGTCCTCGGGCCAAAGCCGTAACAAACTGCCTGTCGTTTTTATCTTTCATCTCTGCAATCGGCTCTAACAGCTCAATGTGTGTTGCTTCATTAGAGTTTTCATCAGCAAGGGTATTAGTAGTCA
>NZ_JBPYDC010000236.1:0-1339 GCF_051847575.1 Psychrobacter sp. 1U2 | reverse complement strand
TACCAAAGTTATTACTTAAGAAACTGTACACTGAAGCCAATCTTCAAATTTGTCCAAGCGTCACCCGATCATTACCACCAAAGTCCTGCACCGTTTGTACGACTATAAAGCCATTATCTGCCAATATTTGCCGGACAGTTGCGCCCTGATCAAAACCATGCTCAAGCGCTAACAGTCCACCTGTACGTAAATATTTCGGTGCATACTGCACAATATGCTCTATATCGGCTAATCCATGATTAGGTGCACTTAACGCACTAATCGGTTCAGCTACTAAACGTGCTAAATGCTCGTCAGACTCGTCAATATAAGGCGGATTGGAGGCAATCACATCAAATAAACTTTCGTCCTGAGTAGACAACTTGCCATACCAGCTGCTCTGTACAAACTCAATATCGGCAACATCATTAACAGCGGCATTGTGTCTAGCAACTTTCAATGCCTCTGCTGATAAATCAACTGCGACCGTTTGCCAACTATCCTGTTTCAATTGATATTTTAACTCATGCGTTAAGCTGATAGCGATACAGCCTGAACCTGTTCCTAAGTCTAACAGCCGCTTTGGCTTATTAATATTATCTAAGCTCTTTGGCTGAGACTGTATCCACTTTAATACTTGTTCAACCAACACTTCAGTGTCAGGTCGAGGGATTAAAGTGTGCTTATTGACAGTAAAACTAAGCGACCAGAACTCTTGCTGTCCCGTTAAATACGCGAGCGGTGTGCCAGCCTGCATTTTGGCAATGCCATTATTATATCTCTCAAGCTCACTATCAGATAGCTCGTAGTTCTCATCAGTGATTAAAAATGAGCTTGGCTTATCGATGATATATAGCAACCAATCCGTTAGCCAGAATGATGGCAGCGTCCCTCCTGTATCACCATTTGTTAGTTGCCAGATTTGCTGCTTTATTTGATAAATGGTGAACGCTGTCATAGATTACTCATAAAAATACTGTCTAACAATTTGGGACAAAACACAGCTAATCGTTGTCGCTAGTCTGTAGCGCGTGGCGGCTCTTTAGTATCGGTTAGGTTTGGATTGGTTTTAGTTAAACCAGTCACAGTATTACCGCCGCTACCATTATCATCGTTGTCACTATAAATATCATCATTGTCACCGATAATAATATGTTTATCGACAAGATAAATCAGTGCCAAAATGGGTATACCGATCGCAAAGGTAAAAATAAAAAAGAACGGATAGCTGGTGTTATCGACGATAGTACCCGAATAACCACCCAGCACTTTGGGTAACAACGTCATAAGCGACGAGAATATCGCATATTGTACTGCAGTAAAGCGAATAGAAGTCAAAGCAGACAAAAAGGCAATAAAT
>NZ_JBPYDC010000235.1:0-1340 GCF_051847575.1 Psychrobacter sp. 1U2 | reverse complement strand
AAAAACTGGCTGAGCTTGAAGCTCGTCTCAAAAAATTACGCAATCAATAATTGCCTCGCTGCTCAGCACAAATTGCTGTAAACAAGGCTCGTAGGCTTAGGAGTATTTATGGATAATATGCTGTATATCATTGTGGGTCTGGTAGCAATTTTACTGGTAGCGGTACTTGTGCTACGCAAAAATAAGGCCAAACAACCAACCACACAACACTTGGATAAGACCAATCAAAGTGTAGATGCTCATGCATCCACATTAAAGCCAAAGACGGCGTCTGTAGACTCAAAACAAGTCCCTGCTCAGCAAAACGCGACCAAATTTGATCCATTAACCGTGGCTCAACGCTTTATAGATCAGCAGCGTTATGATAAAGCCATTGAAACCATTGAACGAGGCTTAACTGAAAAACCTCAAGATTCTGAGTTATTACACAAGCTATTAAATATCTATGCTACAACCGAGCAGCGTGAAGATTTTAATAAAACTTATAACGCGATCAAATTGTCCGGTAATGCAACTGCTATAGACAATGCGGATAAACTCAAAGCTCTATTAGACCAAGAACAAACGCAAAACCAACCAGTAAAGCCTGAATCTGACAATGAAGCTGCGTTTGAAGGTATAGATTTTGACTTGTCCACCTCACAGACTGTTACGGATGTTGAATCTGATACAGACAACGACAATTTAGATAGTTCTGAAGCATTTAGTGACTCTGTATCATCACAACAAAGTATCCCTAGCGCTAACAATAATTCTGATGAAAATTTTGATCTAACGTTAGCTGATTTGGAAAGCACAAACGCAGAAACTAACAATCTAAACGCCAGTAGCCTAGAAACTACTCAGCTAGAAACTACAGCAGATGGCGATGACATCAGTGATTTTGATATAACCGAAGTGACAAGTGCTGATGAAACAAGTGCTCAGCCTGTTGCTGTAGACGACGTTAATAAGGATCAACACGTAAACAACGTAAACGTCGATGATGACTTTATGCTTGATTTCGATTTGATGACAAATGATAGCAACTCGTCGGAGCTAGATTTTGATGATGTTCAAACGCAAGACAGCCAGTCACAAGATGTCAGCTCAGATGACGAATTTGTTTTAGACTTTGATGACTTGGTTGAAGAGACAGTTACCAGTAAAGAGACAGATACTACTAATCAAGAAGACAATACTCAGCCTACTAACGATGATTTTGCGTTACTGCTAGAAGATGAAGATAGCTTGTCGATTACAGACGAATTGGCAGTTGAAGACAGCTTAGTAGTTGAAGATAGCGCACTTGTTACAAACTCATTAGAAACTCAAGAACACCTTAATGAAAATGAGCAGGT
>NZ_JBPYDC010000234.1:0-1340 GCF_051847575.1 Psychrobacter sp. 1U2 | reverse complement strand
GATGGCTATCTTTATTGCTCGTATTTCACGTGGTCGTACCATTCGAGAGTTGATTACCACAGTATGTATCATTGCACCGCTCGTCACCTGCTTTTGGTTCACTATCGTTGGTGGTTCGGGGCTGGCGTTTGAGATTGCCAATCCTGGTAGTGTGAGCGCCGCCTTTGAAGGCTTTAATTTGCCAGGTGCGCTATTAGCGGTCACGCAGCAATTACCGTTTCCTTTGATTACCTCAATTCTGTTTTTAATCTTGACCACGATCTTTATCGTGACGACAGGGGATTCGATGACCTATACCATTAGTGTCGTCATCAGTGGCGAGCGTGAGCCAAACGCTATGATTCGTACCTTCTGGGGTATCATGATGGGGGTTACTGCTATTGTATTGATTTCGCTTGGTTCAGGCGGTGTGAGCGCCTTGCAGTCCTTTATTGTCATTACTGCGGTTCCTGTGTCTTTTGTTTTGCTACCGTCTCTATGGAACGGACCAAAAATCGCCCAGCAAATGGCACGCGATCAAGATTTGTATCGTCCTAACAGGGTTGTGGTTAATCATCGCAAGGCGGAGGAAAAGCTCGCTAAACAAAAAACTATTGAAGAAAAGTAAATTGTTGAACAACTATCATAATAGATCTATTGTGTATAACATGTTGATTATGATAGTAATTTATTTACAGTGGTTTGATTAAAATGGTTGGTTTTTAAATGGCTTTGATTAAAAGCACTTCGTTAAAACGGTCAGCCAGTCAACTGGTCTGACATATTATGTAAGGTAGTGGCATTATGAATTTGGTTCACGCAAACAATGAGAGCATTGACGTAGCGACACTGTCTTTACGCAGCCCCGATGTGGTCATGAATGCTGAGCGACTGGGCGCGATGCACCAGACGCGTATCAGCTTTGTACGTACATTACTGCGTAAAATTGATAGAGAAAAATGGACACTGAGTACGCATCTGTGGGATTTGGATGACAAGGGTTATGGACAAGTCATCTACCGTTTGCAAACCCCTGAGCATACTTATCATCTGGTGGTGTTTTGTAATGAGCTGGCCGATGACGAGCGTAATGATCGAGTGATCGCTCAAAAGTGGGATGTCACCTTTGGCCTCGTATTTGGGGAGATTGGTCAGGAGCTGCTCGATAATCTCAAAGCCAATGTACCGCTACAAGAGGCAGGTCGCAATTCCAACATGGTGATGGTGCTGGCACGCGCTAACAAAAGCGTGCGAGTGTTTGATCATATCGTGAGCGCCTTAGCTGGTGGTCAGCAGCCGGACCTTGAGGTACTTGCGCAAGTCGGCTATATCCTGCGTACCACGGCAGTCTATGGCAATGG
>NZ_JBPYDC010000233.1:0-1341 GCF_051847575.1 Psychrobacter sp. 1U2 | reverse complement strand
CAAACTCTGGCATCAAGCGATTTAACACTGTTCCTGCACCAGTCTGAATACCACATCCTAACGGTCCAAGTAGCGCTAAATCGACTTCTGGATCGACTTTTACGGCGTTTCTAGACTTGGCTATCGCATAAGTGGCAAATGAAGATTGTCCAAAAAAAGTCGCCAGCGTCTCTCCGTTTTGCGCAAGCCTACGGGTGCCATCGTCCATGGCACCGCCAAAGTTCAGCTCATTAAAAGTGTCGCAAACGGTTGGATGACCCGTCAGGCAATGCCCGCAATTACCGCAGTGCGCAAACGATAGCACTACAGGATCACCGACTTGCAAATCAGTTACCCCTGCGCCGACAGCATCCACTATCCCAGACCCTTCATGACCCAGTACGATAGGAAATGGCGCGATGCCCATATCACGCGCGACCACATCAGTATGACAAACGCCTGTCGCAATGACTTTTACTCGTATCTCATCAATCTCAGGCGTGGCAAGCTGTACAGTCTCTAATTCAAAAGCCGCGCCTTGGTTTTGAGTGACTGCTGCTTTAATATCCATTATATCCACCTTGTTTACTAGCAAAATTAAATGTCGTTTATAAAAGGTTATTTCGCTGTTTTAGCGCACTAAAATTACTGGCGACACTGTGCTGGCGATGATTTCTGTAGTAGTGCTACCAAGAAACAAGCGCTGCAATTTAGAATGACCGTAAGCACCGACTACAATAATATCGACACCATTATCTATCTGAAACGACAATAATCCATCAACTGCATCAAGCTCAGGCAGATGATGCGCCTCTACCTCAAAGCCCGCTGACGTTAGATGATCTACAGCATCAGTAAGGCTCTTTTTGGTGGCTTCTTTGTCATTACCTACCATCACGATATAACCTTTTAATCCTCGCAACAGATCGCTCTTTGCTACCATCTGTGTGGCTTTGATGGCTGTTTTACTACCATCAAATGCGACCATGTAGGACTTAGGCGCTTCAAATTCTTCTGAGCAAATTAAAACAGGTATACTTGATGCTCGTGCAACGGTTTCGATTTGGCTACCGATGTTGATGCGGCTGTTCTTATGATCTTCACCGCGACGCCCCATAACGATGGCACGATTTTCTTCTTTAAAGTGTTCGATAGCCGGTAATAGCTTACCGCGGCGTTGATAAATATGGACGTCCACTTCCTTAAAGCTACTTTGCAAATAGCTTTTTGCATCCTGTGTCAATGCATTAGTATAACTATTGACAACCTTGGCTCTTTTTTCATCTAATTCTGTTAACTCTTCTAGCAAAAATTCGCGACTATTGATTCCTATCGCTCCTGATAAGTCGCGTCTGGTCGACG
>NZ_JBPYDC010000232.1:0-1342 GCF_051847575.1 Psychrobacter sp. 1U2 | reverse complement strand
TGGTAACTCATCTAAATTGGTCAGCCCAAACGCATCTAAGAATTGCGACGTAGTATGTAGCAAGGCTGGACGACCCAATGTTTCTTTATAACCATCCTCAATGATCCAGCCTTTATCAAACAGCTGCCGTAGTATGTTGCTCGATAGCGTCACACCACGTACATACTCTATGTCGCTGCGAGTCACTGGTTGTTTATAAGCAATGACACTTAGTGTTTCGAGTAATGCCTGACTTAAGCGTTCTTGACGCTGCGGAAAAACACGCTGTATTAATGCACTATAGTTATCTGCTATTTGTAGGCGATAACCGCTAGCAGTCTCGTGTAAGCTTAGGACGCCAGTGTCTAAGCGCAGCTTTAATAGCTCTAAAGTCTGCGTTAATTCTTTACCAGATAAAGATAAATGTTTCTTGATAGCGTTTGCAGTGAGCGGCGCTTCTGACGCATGTAATAGCACTTCTATCTGTCTACTTATCTCATCAAGATGCTGATGTTTAGTATCTGTCATTACACATTCTCTATTAAGGCTGTCAAGCCAGCCATTGTAGCGTTAATGGTTCGATTAGATGGTGCTTTGCAACCTCATTATTAATCGTGGCCTTATCTATCAAATCAGTACTCACCACACCAACCAACTGCCGTTTTATCAGTTCTAGTACTGCGACAAAGCTGACCACGACACCTATCTTACCTTGTGCTTTATCTAGTAGCTCATAAAAAGAGTGTGTGCCATCAGTACTTAGCTGACGGCTGATACTGGCAATACGATCGGACAGGGGAACGGCATCGACCTTGATGGTATGCATTTGATAATCGGGTTGTAATTGCATTTTAAACAAGCTATCAATTAATAAGTTTGGAGAGTAGCTAGGTAATTCGGCAGCCATAACATCTTGATTAGGCATACTCACCATCGCCAAAAACACATCGCGCTCAAGACGAATCAGGCTATCTAAACGCTGACTAACGGTTTTGATTTGTGCATATTCTTCTAAACGTACAATCAGCTCAGCCTTTGGGTCGCGTTCATCATTAAGTGTCTCAGGTATCGGTAGCAATAACTCGGTCTTTATCGCAATCAATGTCGATGCCATGAGTAAATAGTCACCTGCCAGCTCAAAATGTTCAGTATCCAACTCACTAATATAAGCCAAATACTGCTCCGTAATAGGCAATATCGGCATTTTGGTCAAATCTACATTGTTTTTTTTAACCAAATATAATAGAAAATCTAACGGCCCTGCAAACTGCTCTAGCCAAATGGCAAACGCTTGCGGGGGTACGTACAGATCTTCAGGTAGCTGCTGTATTGGGGTTTGATAAATGCGCAAAGACATGTCATT
>NZ_JBPYDC010000231.1:0-1346 GCF_051847575.1 Psychrobacter sp. 1U2 | reverse complement strand
AGCCAGTGTGCTGCTCGGTATTGGCAAAAACTTCACTCGTAATCCGCTGATCATTGCTTTGGTGGTCAGCGTGATCTTTTCTATCTTTAGTCTGCCTATACCGCAAGTGGTTGCTCAGACTGCGCAAATACTTACTGGCGCGGCGGCTCCTGTTGCACTGTTTGTGATCGGTATGAGCCTGTATGGACTGGAGCTTAGAGGCGACTTACCAAAAATCACTACGGTCGGCTTGGGTAAGCTGATACTACATCCGCTGATGATTCTGCTGGCTATTACCTTAATTCCGGGCGGTACGCTAGAAGGTAAATATGTAGCGATGCTGTTTGCTGCCGCGCCGACATTTTCGACCATCGCTATCATTGGTCAGTATTATGGCTTGGTCAATCGTATGTCGGCTATCGTCATCGTCTCTACCATCGGCTCGTTCTTTAGTATGAGTGCGGTGCTAATTTATTGGCAGATGACGGTGGGGTTTTAGGGGGTGTTTTGCATGAAGATAAAGGAAAGGTTTTAGAGGAAGGTAGAATCTAAGGTTTACATTAACAAGAGTGACTTAATGTAATTCAAATATTTTGTACTGGTGTCAAATGCATATTTACAACCATAAAAGTAACAAGCTCCCTTTATAGTTAAAACTGTATTATTTGACAATCCGCAAATTTCGTACCGTCCAAACCAACCCTCTAAACAACTATCGCTAATATGCTCAATTTAAATAGCAAAAACCCCGCAATTGCGAGGTTTTTTGGCTTAGTCAGGTATAGATATACTGATGGTAACGACTTAGCTCCGGCAGTATAGACTAATCCGTTAAACAAAAGCTTTATTTTGTCTAGAGTTGAAAGTTATAGCTGTGCCAATATTATCAAGTTAGTATTAACGCGCTGACTTGTAATAGTCAACGAGCATCGTACCTAACGTGCCATTGTCATCAATAGTGACTATTCTGACCGTACCTGACTGTGACTCGGTACTAGACTGCACTTGTCCGGCAGTACCTAAGACGACTTGGTTGTTGCCTGCCGCCATTGCTCCATTGCCGATAGCGATACTGTTCATACCGCCTGCCATAGATTTATTCCCTACGGCGACCGAGTTTTCCCCTTGTGCTGCTGCTGCCTCACCCACTGCGGTAGAGCGTACGCCGCTCGCATTGGCGATATGACCAAAGGCTTGAGCGCGTTCGGCAGTGGCTTTAGATTGCCAACCGATAGACGTTGAGCCGAGACCCGCAGCGTTGGCCTCACCACCAACAGCCGTGGCTGAGTTGAGTCCTGCATTAGCTTTATTACCGATGGCAACGGTATCATTGGTGCCGCCAGCGGTTGCCGCTTCACCCACCGCAG
>NZ_JBPYDC010000230.1:0-1348 GCF_051847575.1 Psychrobacter sp. 1U2 | reverse complement strand
ATAAGATTGAAGCACAGCCTTCAGGAGAAATAACGGAATAAATACTGTTTTGTAGCATATTTACTTTGTCACCGACCCCAATGGCCAATGCACCGCCTGAGCCGCCTTCACCGATGATAGTAACAATAATAGGCGCTTTTAAACTCGAAAATACAGCAATACTCTCTGCTATCGCTTGCGCTTGCCCACGCTCTTCGGCACCAATACCAGGGTATGCACCTTGCGTGTCGACAAAGGTCATTACGGGAATATTAAAACGCTCCGCCATCTTTACCAAACGTATGACTTTACGATAACCCTCAGGGTTTGCCATACCAAAGTTATGAGCAATGCGCTCACGCGTACTACGACCACGATGTTGTCCAATGACCATGACTGGCATACCATCCAAACGGGCCAATCCACCTACAATTGCTTTGTCATCGGCATAGGCACGATCACCATGCAATACATCAAACTCTGTAAACAGCTGATTAACATAGTCCATAAATAATGGACGTTTGGCATGCCGTGCAAGCTGAACGCTATCCCAGACGGTACTCATAGACGTTTCCTTTCTATCGTTTTGTATAATTTATATGATACTACGTGTCATGATTTATTTGAGGCTAAATAAAGTACAGTTGTAAACTCAATAAAACTTATAGTAGCACAATTTATATACCGTGGCATTTAACAATGCTTTTGTAATGTAAATATTTGGCTGACTGGCCTAACCAAAGCCTATCAGCTAAGCGGATGCCGTAGCTTCGATAACACTGAGCTTAATACCCCATTTTGCAAACTGCTCAATCTCTACATAAAGGTCTGAAAATAAAAATGCATAATGTTTTTTGTCGGTACTGACAGTAAGTTGCCAGCAGTTGGTATCAGTGATGACAAGGCGCATGTCGGGTAGATCATACTCACTACGGCTACGATGCGCTAAGACCGCAAGCCTTAGTAGTAAGCATAGATAGACCAAGTCATCACCGCCAATGTTACACGTTTGCTCAAGCATATCGCTCTTAAGCTTGCGTCTATGGTTGAGCATCAGCTGTGCCATACGCTTTTGGTCGACTTGCGAAAATCCCGGAATGTCAGAGTATTCAAGTAAGTAAGCGCTGTGCTTATGATAGCTGCTATGGCTAATCGCAAGACCGATCTCGTGCAGGTATGCTGCCCGTCTCAATACGTCAGCATCATCATTGGTCAATTGCAAGTCATCTTTAACTTGTTTGAACAGATGGCGACTGGTTCTAACCACTTGTCTGGCTTGTTTTTTGTCCACTGAATAGCGTTTGATTAATGCAAGCACACTACGGTCACGGACATCCTCACTAGCCAAGCGTCCAAGCATGTCATACAT
>NZ_JBPYDC010000229.1:0-1348 GCF_051847575.1 Psychrobacter sp. 1U2 | reverse complement strand
ATTCAGCAGCGTTTGGACTCAGTTTACTGGTTATGATAGCGCTCATGATATCCCTTTTCTTTGATGCGTAAATGCGAGTAGCTTTTTATGTTATGCGAGTTATTCTAACTGGTATTTATTTTAAGCGTTACTCACATGATTAATCCGTGATGTTTAAAACCTAAATGTTTCAGATCTAAGAAGCAAGCTTACTATAAGCCCAGCTCATCTTTCATCATCTCAACAATTTTATACTTTTGAATTTTGCCCGTAATGGTCATCGGGTATTCTTCGACGAAACGATAGTGAGTAGGTATTTTATAATGGGCAATGTTATTACGGCAGAACTCCTTAACCTCTTCTTCGCTTAAGCAATCAGGCTCTTTGGGAATAATCCATGCCGCCAATACTTCACCATACTTAGCATCAGGTATGCCAACGATTTGCACATCGCGAATCTTGGGATGGCGATAAAGATAGTTTTCAATCTCTACTGGGTAGATGTTCTCGCCACCACGAATGACCATGTCTTTGCTACGACCCACCACTTTGACGTACCCATCTTCATCCATGGTTGCCAAATCCCCGGTATGCATCCAATTATCTTGAATGGACGCGCGTGTTTTGAAGCGGTCGCCCCAATAGCCTTTCATTACCGAATAGCCACGCGTGAGTAGCTCGCCTTTTTCTCCTAGCGGTACAGTCTCGCCCGTTTCTGTATCGACGATTTTGACCTCAAGCGCTGGCTGCACCAGTCCGACAGTGGAAACCTGCTTTTCAAGCGGTGTGTGCTTGTTCGTCTGACAAGATACTGGACTGGTCTCGGTCATGCCATAAGCAATAGTGACCTCGCTCATATGCATCTCATCAATGACGCGGCGCATGACTTCAATCGGACAGCTAGAGCCTGCCATAATACCGGTGCGCAAAGTGGATAAATCGAATTTTCCAAAGTCTGGATGATCAAGCATCGCGATAAACATCGTTGGCACTCCATGCAAACCCGTACATTTTTCTTCTTCGACCGCTTGCAGGACACTTAATGGCTCAAAACCATCGTTGGGATACACGATACAACCGCCATGGGTCAAAATGGCTAAATTGCCGAGTACCATACCAAAACAGTGATAAAGCGGCACAGGAATACACAATATGTCTTCTTCAGTGAGATTCATTGCCTCACCGATAAAGTAGCCGTTGTTTAAGATATTACGGTGGGTTAAGGTCGCACCTTTTGGCGTGCCAGTCGTACCACTGGTAAATTGAACATTGATAGCATCAGTATTTTTGAGTTGTGCTTGCCGTTCAGCAACGCGTGGGTCGTTAGGGTCACCCTCGCTCATCCAGTCAGAGAACCTTTGCATATAAC
>NZ_JBPYDC010000228.1:0-1348 GCF_051847575.1 Psychrobacter sp. 1U2 | reverse complement strand
GTCGAGATCTGATAGCAAGTCCTACTTGTAGGACGAAGTGGCAAATACCAGGCTTCCAGGAAAAGCTTCTAAGCGATAGTCATAAACGAATCGTACCCTAAACCGACACAGGTGATCAGGTAGAGAATACCAAGGCGCTTGAGAGAACTCTGCTGAAGGAACTAGGCAAAATGGTACCGTAACTTCGGGAGAAGGTACGCTATTGGTGGTGATAGGACACGCTCCTTGAGCTGCTGATAGTCGCAGATACCAGGCTGCTGCAACTGTTTATTAAAAACACAGCACTCTGCAAACACGAAAGTGGACGTATAGGGTGTGATGTCTGCCCGGTGCTGGAAGGTTAATTGATGGGGTTAGCGTATGCGAAGCTCTTGATCGAAGCCCCAGTAAACGGCGGCCGTAACTATAACGGTCCTAAGGTAGCGAAATTCCTTGTCGGGTAAGTTCCGACCTGCACGAATGACATAATGATGGCAGCGCTGTCTCCAGCAGAGACTCAGTGAAATCGAAATCGCAGTGAAGATGCTGTGTACCCGCGGCTAGACGGAAAGACCCCGTGAACCTTTACTACAGCTTTACATTGAACTTTGACCTGACTTGTGCAGGATAGGTGGGAGGCTTTGAAGCAGACACGCCAGTGTTTGTGGAGCCAATCTTGAAATACCACCCTGGTCATGTTGGGGTTCTAACTCAGGTATAACAATACCGAGGACAATGTATGGTGGGTAGTTTGACTGGGGCGGTCTCCTCCTAAAGAGTAACGGAGGAGTACGAAGGTGCGCTCAGACCGGTCGGAAATCGGTCGAAGAGTATAAAGGCAAAAGCGCGCTTAACTGCGAGACCCACAAGTCGAGCAGGTACGAAAGTAGGTCTTAGTGATCCGGTGGTTCTGTATGGAAGGGCCATCGCTCAACGGATAAAAGGTACTCTGGGGATAACAGGCTGATACCGCCCAAGAGTTCATATCGACGGCGGTGTTTGGCACCTCGATGTCGGCTCATCTCATCCTAGGGCTGAAGCAGGTCCTAAGGGTATGGCTGTTCGCCATTTAAAGAGGTACGCGAGCTGGGTTTAGAACGTCGTGAGACAGTTCGGTCCCTATCTACCGTGGGCGTTGGAAATTTGAGAGGAGCTGCTCCTAGTACGAGAGGACCAGAGTGGACGAACCACTGGTGTTCGGGTTGTCATGCCAATGGCATTGCCCGGTAGCTACGTTCGGATGGGATAACCGCTGAAAGCATCTAAGCGGGAAGCCCACCTCAAGATAAGATTTCCCTAAAGAGCCGTTCAAGACTAGGACGTTGATAGGCAGGGTGTGGAAGCACAGCGATGTGTGTAGCTAACCTGT
>NZ_JBPYDC010000227.1:0-1351 GCF_051847575.1 Psychrobacter sp. 1U2 | reverse complement strand
CTTTGGCTTCCACCTTTTGCTCGATAGGCAAACCATGACAGTCCCAACCGGGCACATAAGGCGCATCAAAGCCTGATAGCGTTTTTGATTTAACGATAATGTCTTTGAGCACTTTATTGACTGCATGACCTAAATGAATCTGACCGTTTGCGTAGGGAGGGCCATCATGCAAAATATATTTGGTTGCGCCTATACGTGCTTGACGAATTTTACCGTACACATCGTCAGCTTCCCATGCTGCAAGCCAATCAGGTTCACGTTTGGCAAGATTTGCACGCATGGCAAAAGGTGTGTCAGCAAGATTTAGTGTGTCTTTATAGTCGATAGATTCGGTCATAGTCTTCGTCTTTGTCTCTATTTATACAGTGGAAAGATAAGGGTTGGGATGGAATATATTATGTGGTGACTTATAAACCAGCAGACAGGTTTAGCAAAATCAAAGCTACTCATTATAGGGTAAAAGAGGGACTAAAAATAGGGGCTATCATGCATGGGGCTAACCGACAACATCAGGCGATTACTAGGACAAAAATGGTGTGAAGGCTTGAGTTATAGTTAAGTATCTTGCCATGACAATAGGCTAAAAGGTTAAATTTTGGTGTAGCTTACAACAGGATGCCAGTATAGACCGCGCAGTCAGCAAACTGTTGTATGCATAAAGGAAAAGGTTTGGCACAAGAGACGGAGAATACCTGCAATATTATCATTTGGCTGTATCACAGGCTTTTTTATTCCTTCAAACAGGTATGATGGTTAAATGCTCTGCTAAATTGAAAAAAGGCTTTGTAGAAGTTTTAAAATCAAGTCCAGCCTCTAAATGATTTAAGTGCTGGTCAATCAATAGCAACAGGCGTTCTTCATCTTTATCTTCAATAGCTTGAACTATCTCAAGATGCTCATCTTCAGCACAGTGGGATGAGCCAGCCATGTTGTACAAGCCGATAATTAAGGTGGTACGTAACGTCAGCTCGCTCAAAAACCGCTCTAAAACTTGATTATCAGCGATCATCGCCAAACGCATGTGAAACGTACGTGATAAGCGCAGCTCAGCAGGCTTGTCTCCAGTTGCACGTGCTTTGGCTTCAGTAGCTATGATAGCACGCATATCAACAATATCATCTGGCGTAATATTTTCGATCACTTTACGTGCCAGCATACGTTCAATCATTCGACGCGCTTCAAAGACATCACCAGCTTCTTTGGGCGAGGGCGTTGAGATAAAGGCTCCTCGATTGGGCTGCAATTGCACCACATGCATCGTAGCAAGCGTAGAAAGTGCTCGCCTGACATTGGCTCTATTACAGTCAAACAAATCGCTTAGTACCTGTTCACCCAGCTTTGTTCCAGCAGG
>NZ_JBPYDC010000226.1:0-1358 GCF_051847575.1 Psychrobacter sp. 1U2 | reverse complement strand
CCCTTAAAAAGATATATGTTAAAGATTACCGCTCACCGCAAGCGGCGATAGACCACGCTAAGTCTATCGGCGGTGCTCGGATTATATTCCCCAATGGCGACTATCCTTGTAGTTTGGTAATTGATAGTCCGAATATTGAGCTATTTAGTGAGGGTAATACCATTTTACGGGCAAAAACACCTTCTACTGTCGTTGACGTACAGGCAGGCGGAGTAAACTTCGTCCTAGATGGATTTGATATACGTGGTCAAACCTTACGAGATGAGCTTACCTCTAACAGAAATGGCACGCACAAAAACACCAAAGCTCTGCACTGTATTCGCATTCAAGAGCGCGGCGCTCGTCTCAGAAACTTTAAGACAAGTGGCGCACGTTATGATGGTATCTACCTTAAATATAATGGACAGATTGACTTTGAGGCTCAGGATTTTTTGTGCGATTCTACCGCTCGTAACCCAGTATCTATTATTTCAGGCCAAGGCTTTAAGTTTATACGCGGTAAAATGCGTTTGGATAATAAATTCTCTGCCGGACAAGGTAAACTAAGAAGCGGTATATATTTATTTGATTGTGAACCCAATAATATCAACGATAAATATCGTGATATTAAATTCACAAACGTGGTCTTTGAAAATGCTGGCACGCGTTACGGTAACAATCAAGTTATCTTTCAAGACACCAATATAGGCAATTCAAACGATTTGGGTGTGTACTTTAAAGACTGTGATTTTATTAAGTCTGGTACAGCTACCGGATCTGCTTATGTACGCCTCAAAGCTGATGGAAAATTGAAAGAGTTTAGTAACATTCACTTTGAAAGAACCTATCATCAAAACAGAGCCATAGCAATTGCTAGCGGTCGCGAGCTATTACTTAGAAATTCGTCCTTTAACGATGTTGTTATTGATGATCGAAACCTAACGTTTGCTATTAAGTTATCATCTGGCACGGTTGTTAATAATGTGCGCACAACAGCTGATAAATCATCGGCTAAATCTAAAGCCCCAGCTGTCCGGACATCGTTAAATAAGCCTGTCAATTTGCTCTTAGATAAAAAAAGCAATGTCAAAGTTACAGATGTTCCAGGGTACTAAAGTCAAAGTGCTGAGCAATATAAGTCGCCTTGAGCGGCTTTTTTTGTGTTTTAAGAGTGGATAGAATCATTCGTAGTGTATTAAATGGTTCATCAATGCGATAGATAGTGAATAGTGGTATATTTAGAATACAAGATTGCTCCTGTTTAAGGACCAAAATTACATAACATTTTGCATCTTAAGCTTAACTGCCAGTGTGATACCATGATGCGCTTGTCATAATGACTATAAGTTTAGGCTTTTGTATATTTATAGCCTGTTCCT
>NZ_JBPYDC010000225.1:0-1358 GCF_051847575.1 Psychrobacter sp. 1U2 | reverse complement strand
GTCAGCTATGCTGATAGTGAGTTTGGCATGCCAGCACGTCTTACTGCTTTGATTCAACCCAACATTGGTACTGGTGAGATTCTCGATATCGAGCGTGATGTCGATTTGGGCGGTAGTTTACATGCTAAAGGTATGTTGATTATGACCAGCTATTTGCGTGCGCTATTTAGCCAACATCATGCGCTAAATTTTAGTGCCTCCCTAGCCTTTGAACAAAGCTACGCTCATATTGATGGCGATAGTGCGACAGTCAGTGAAGCTTGTGCGCTCCTCTCAGCTTTAGCGAATGTACCTATCAACCAATCCTCTGCTATTACAGGCTCTATGAATCAGTTGGGTGAGGTGCAGGCCGTCGGCGGCATAAATGCCAAAATTGCAGGATTTTTTGATGCTTGTCGCGAGCAAGGTATGACAGGTCAACAAGGGGTAGTAATACCAATGGCCAATGTCAGCCAATTGATGTTGCGAGACGATATTATTGCTGCGGTCAAGGCAGGCAGCTTTTCTATTTATGGCGTGCATACAATTAGTGAAGCCTTGACACTGATGACATGCTTGCCTATCGATACAATGAATAAAAAAGGTCGTTATCGTAAAGATACTTTATTTGGTAAAGTCTTGCGCCGATTGATGATATGGGACGACAATCAAGATACAGGTGAGCCTATTGAAGAAAAAGAATCTAAAAAGAAAGCCAACAAGAAACGTAAATCTAAACGTCGTAAGAAAAAGGATAAACAAAAACAGCGTAAAAGCGAGAACGCTGATGACGGTCAATGATGACGCAAACCGAGTATCGTCCTCTTCGGCAATCATTTGCATTCATACTTTGTGTTAAAACTCTTTCGCTAAAATCATTCAGAAGATTGCTGGATGACAATCTTCAAAAGCCAAACTTAAACCTTCTAGACGCTTAAGCTATTTTCTGCGATGATAAACGTCTTTTATGCCAAGCAGGCTATGTTTTAACATGTTACTGTTTATGACAGACTCTATATAGGTTATCTCTCAATGACTGCGCAAAACGCTAACGCAACAGAACTCTCTACCTCTAACGCTCCTGATGAGCAGACAGTACAGCCTGTTTTATCAGCTACCGAAGAAACGGAGAATGTAGCGAACGATACAGCGGCTAGCCGTCATGGAGCGGCGACTACTGCGCGGCAATGGCAAGTGTTGTCACAGCTCCAGCGCAACCGCTGGGTGGGCACGACACATATTTATGAGCAGCTCAAGCTTGCTGGGTTCGATATCAGCTTACGTACAGTACAAAGAGATTTGAACGCTTTGGCCAAACGTTTTCCAATTGAAAAAAATAATGCCAACCCGCAAGGCTGGCGCTGGAAAGACGACGCTCC
>NZ_JBPYDC010000224.1:0-1360 GCF_051847575.1 Psychrobacter sp. 1U2 | reverse complement strand
CATCAGGACTGACTCGGTTGGAGATGCCTTTAGGATGACGACCGATGGCAAACGCCCCTGATTGAACTTCAAACTCGTATAAAGTGATACTTGCCTTGTCTGACACCCAAACTTCGTGCTCCTCTTTTGGGTCTTTATTAGTCGGAATACGCACCTTAAATAAATTTGCCATAATAGGAATGGTCGTTCCTTGTAAAATCAACGATAAGACCACCACCCCAAACGCAATATCGAACAACATAAAAGCGCCATCTATTCCCGCCATGACTGGCAAAATGGCAAGGGTAATAGGGACAGCACCGCGCAAACCGACCCAAGAGATAAAACCAATCTCCCTATCTTTAAACTTAAAAGGCTTAACACTGGTATAGACGGCGATAGGTCGGGCAACCAAAATCATAAAGGCGGCGATTGCCACTGAATAATGCCAAACATTGATGACGTTTGATGGTGTGACTAATAGTCCTAAAACGACGAAGAGCACCGCTTGCGACAACCATGCAAAGCTATCCATCACTCGCATTACATGCTCAGTTGAGCGCACTTTATGGTTGCCAATTAGCACACCAGTGAGGTAGACAGCCAAAAAGCCACTACCGCCGATTAAATTGGTAGCTGCAAAGACTGACAAGCCAGCAGAAAGTATCAAAATTGCATACATACCCTCTGCTAAATGAACCTTGGGTAATAGCCTAGAGAGTAGATAACCAAAGAGTAAACCCATTCCCAAGCCAAAGCTCAATTGCTGTAATAGCAATCCTAGAAATCCAAATACGGTCTGCCCAGCAGGATCTACATTTAGAGCGATTAAGCCCGTAACCAACAAGATAGCCAAAGGATCGTTGGCACCAGACTCTAATTCGAGCGTGGCTTGAACACGATCGTTGAGCTTGACCCCGCCATTTCGTAATAGAGAGAACACCGCTGCCGCATCGGTTGAACCAACGATTGCTGCCATCAGCAAACCAAAGCGCCAATCCACATCAAGCAGCCAAGTGACAAAGACCCCTAGCACCATAACGGTAGCCAGTACGCCCCAAGTCGCTAGAGTGACCGCAGGCTTTAGACCGACTCGAAATGATTTAAACGAGGTACGCAATCCACCGTCTAACAAGATACAAGCTAAGGCCGCCTGCCCGACGAAGTTGGCAATATTATATTGTGAAAACTCAATTCCTAAGATACCCTGCTCGCCCGCCAACATGCCTACTGCTAAAAACAGCAGTAACAACGGAACGCCCAAGCGTGCTGATAGTGTACTTGCCATGATACTGGCAAAAATTAACAATGCCCCCACTAGGTATAGGATATTTAAGGTATCCATCTTTTTAAGCCCTATTTTTAATAATTATTATGATGG
>NZ_JBPYDC010000223.1:0-1363 GCF_051847575.1 Psychrobacter sp. 1U2 | reverse complement strand
GTTAAAACCAATACCGCCTTTTTCCGTACGCTGCTGAATCACTTGATCAAGACCTGCAAATGCACCGCCAACGATAATCAGGATATTGCTGGTGTCTACTTGAATAAGCTCTTGCTGCGGATGCTTACGACCACCGTGTGGCGGAATCGCAGCGACAGTACCTTCGATAAGCTTGAGTAGGGCTTGTTGCACGCCTTCGCCTGATACATCGCGTGTGATAGACGGGTTATCGCCTTTTTTACTGATTTTATCAATCTCATCAATATAGATAATACCTTGCTCAGCCTTGCTCACATCATAGTCAGAAGCTTGCAATAGCTTTTGTACGATGTTTTCAACGTCTTCACCGACATAACCAGCTTCGGTTAAAGTAGTAGCATCAGCCATTGCAAAAGGCACATCTAATAGACGTGCTAAGGTTTGCGCAAGTAAAGTCTTACCAGAGCCAGTTGGACCAATCAGCAAGATATTACTTTTGGCTAGCTCAACCATAGCATCATCAGCACCGATCTTGGCCTTTTTACTGTCATTGGCCAAGGTTTGGCTGACTTTTAGACGCTTATAATGGTTGTAAACAGCGACAGACAATGCTTTTTTGGCAGCATCTTGACCGATGACGTACTCATCAAGCTTGGCACGCAACTCTTTAGGAGTTGGCAGTTTTTTATTGACCCATGAGGTATCAATCTCGCCATCAGAGTCATCAGTTGTGCTATCAGCGATTAGATCTGTACATAGTTCAATACATTCGTTACAGATATTGGCATCGTCAGCGGCAATAAGCTGCTTGACTTCACTTTTAGCTTTACCACAAAACGAGCAATGCGGGTTGTTATTTTCTGCCATATAAAGGCACTCCTAAAATTTAATGCTTGTACCATTTCCAACAACAAACTAACGCTCAATCACTAGTACTGTCTATACTTGCTAAACCTATGTACGTGATGCTAATACTTGATTGCTGCGTTTATTTGAGTGTTGGCAATAGTAATATTAGTTTCATACCACATAGCTATCTATCTAGCTGGGTAGGTGCTGTCTTTATAAAGAATCAGGGCGACGTTCTAATACTTCATCAACCAGACCGTATTCTTTTGCTTCTTTAGCATCTAACCAAAAGTCACGCTCAACGTCTTTTTCGATTTTTTCTACTGGTTGACCAGTACGCTCAGCCAAAATCTCGTTTAAGCGTGCGCGAGTTTTTAGAATTTCACGCGCGTTAATTTCGATATCTGTTGCCTGACCTTGAGCACCACCTGAAGGCTGGTGAATCATTACGCGAGAATTGGCTAGTGCATAGCGCTTGCCTCTTTGACCAGCAGCCAATAGGAAAGAACCCATACTGTAAGCACCGCCCATACAA
>NZ_JBPYDC010000222.1:0-1364 GCF_051847575.1 Psychrobacter sp. 1U2 | reverse complement strand
GCTCAAAGGTCTTAGCGCCTAAACGCGGAACGTTTTTGAGCGCTTCACGACTATCAAATGCGCCATGTTCTTTACGGTAAGTGACGATTTGCTGAGCGACATTTTTATTCAAACCTGCGATGTGCGCTAAGATAGCAGGACTTGCTGTATTGACATCAACACCAACCGCATTCACGCTATCTTGAGTCACTTTATCAAGACTATCAGCCAACTGACTTTGGTTCACATCATGCTGATATTGACCAACACCAATCGCTTTTGGATCAACCTTTACCAGCTCTGAGAGCGGATCTTGTAAGCGGCGAGCGATGGATACCGCGCCGCGTACAGATACATCTAAGTTGGCAAGCTCATCGCTGGCAAGCTCGCTTGCAGAATAGACTGATGCGCCAGACTCATTGACGATGACGGCTTTGGCTTTTAAAGCAGCATTCGCAGCCAAAATCTCTTTTACCATCGCATCTGTTTCGCGGCTAGCAGTCCCGTTACCGATAGCGACTAGATCAACATCATAAGTGCTTAGTAGCTCATTAATGACTTTTTTGGCCTCGACCATCTTATTGTCAGGCGCAAATGGATAAACTGTTGCCACGACAGGCTTGTCTTCGCCGTCTAACATGACATGACCTTGGGCATCGACAATCGCCATTTTGACGCCATGACGAATACCAGGATCGACACCTAAAATCACTTTACGACCAGCCGGTGCTGACATTAGTAAGTGCTGCAAATTATTGGCAAATACATCGATTGCATCAGCCTCAGCAGTCAGACGCTTTTCAGTCAACAAACGATGCTCAATATGCGGACGCCACTTATCTTTCCACAGACTAGTTGCTGCTTGTGCCAAAAACTCACGGCGCTCAGCAGGCGCTTTAGCATCGACATCGAAATGACTAATGATTTTTTCGATAAAAGGGGCATCTTCGCCTTCGATTTTGAGACCTAAGACGTTTTCTTGACGACCGCGTAACATCGCAAGCAAACGATGATTAGGTAGACGGGCAAGGCTTTCGCTATGCTCAAAATAGTCTTTGAATTTTTCACCGACTTCGCGTTTTTCATCACTTGCAACAGTGGAGACGATACTGGCCGTTTTTGCAAAACCATTACGCAAACCATCGAGTAGATTCAGTGCCTGTGTCCACTCATCGACGATGATGGCTTGTACACCAGCCAGTTGTTTGTCGATATCGCTAAAATCAACTTCGATCTCATTACCGCTATCATCAGACAGACTGCTTGGTGCTTGATAGTCAGCTAAAGCCTCTATCGGGGTAATCTCTTGCGTCAAGACCGCTTGTGCTACCACATCGAGACCAGCAGCGCGCGCCTTGGCCGCCGGGGAGCGACGACGTGGACGA
>NZ_JBPYDC010000221.1:0-1365 GCF_051847575.1 Psychrobacter sp. 1U2 | reverse complement strand
AGGATTTGACGTAAGGACAAGTCGGTTTAACTCTTAAACCCTTTGCCGCTGCATCATCTAAGATGTATTTCACTAAGTAACCGGCGATACCCTGACCACCAAGCGCTTCTGGCACTTCAGTATGTTTATACTCGATGCCTTTTTCACCCTGACTGGTAGTAAAAAACTCGTAGTCCTCTAATGCAATTTGATCATCAATATGGATCTCAAAACGTTTTTGTTCAGTATTGTCAATGACCTCATAATCTAGAGGCTGTTTGTTTGATTCATTAGACATGTTTAGCTTTCCTTATTAGTTAATATTATGTGTTTAACGTTTTATAAATTTAACGCAATTTAGTTAACATTAATAATATTAACAGCTTATGCTGATTGTTCTGTTATGAATATATTACTCTATTTAGGTTTTTATATTGTTCTTGAAATAAGAATAGTTATTTGCTATTTACCTTGTTTATCTCTCAACCAACAACAATTATAATAGCTCCATTGTTTAGACAAGTTCGTTAATTATAAATTTTCAGACATGTTTAACTACTCAATAAATAAGGATAAATTATGAAAACTATCTATCATGCAGCAGATTCTCGTGGTGATGCAAACCATGGCTGGCTCAAAAGCAAGCACACCTTTAGCTTTGCAAACTACCACAATCCAGAACGTATGGGCTTTGGCGCACTACGCGTAATCAACGATGACCATGTGAGCGCAGGTCAAGGTTTTGGTAAGCATTCGCACCGTGATATGGAAATCATTAGTATTCCATTATCGGGTAAGCTTGGTCATGGCGATAATATTGGTAACAACGGCATCATCGAAACGGGTGAAATCCAAGTCATGTCAGCCGGTACTGGTATCACGCATAGTGAGATGAATGGCGACAATGAAGAAGATGTAAAGTTTCTACAGATCTGGGTCATTCCAAACAAAATGAATGTAGAGCCTCGTTATCAGCAAGTACGCATGGACGATATCATGCAGCATAATGAGTTCACCCAAGTACTGTCACCTAATCCTGACGATGCTGGCGTGTGGATTCATCAAAATGCTTGGTTCAGCATGGGCGATTTTGATAAAGGCGTCACTCAGACCTATCAGCTAAACGATGCCAATAACGGTGTTTATATATTGGTTCTTGAAGGTAAGGTCACTGTAAACGGTCACACTTTGGATACTCGTGATGGCCTTGGTGTTTGGGATACTAAGAACTTCACAATGGATGTAGAAGAAGACGCTAAAGTACTACTAATGGAAGTACCGATGAGTTTATAAGCCACTTTGAGCTTATAAGATACGTCTTTTTAAATGATAATATTTAGAAGATGTTAAGATTATAAAATACGATAATTAAAAGTAGCGTGGTGA
>NZ_JBPYDC010000220.1:0-1365 GCF_051847575.1 Psychrobacter sp. 1U2 | reverse complement strand
AGAAAAAACAGGTTAGCTCGAATGGGGATACGCCGTCGTTAACGTGTTTTGGCATCGTCAGTGCTAACGACCGCGGTGCCATAAGCAATGGCTTCAACCATACTACCCAGCTGGTTAATATTACTGACCTCCAAGCGCAAGCCATAGATGTGATTGTAGCCCTTGGCTTGTGCTTGCGTACGCATACGTACTAAAGCCTCACGGCGAGAGCGGTCTAATAATGTCTCATAAGTGGTGAGATTTTTACCAAACAAACTTAAAACCCGCGCGATGACCATTTTAAAATAATCTTGGGCGATAACGACACTACCGAGCACCAGCTCCCCTTCACTATTGGCTGTCAGATTGGGGCGATAAAAACGCTCACTAGAGACAATGATATGAGCCAGCTCTTTTTCTGCTATTGTCAGCTGCGCTAAATGCTGACGTTCATGACGCATGCCAAAAAACCACCCGACCACAAATAACAAAACAAATGGCCCATAGTTAATGAGTATTTGAGTCATAGAATCATTCATGGCACGTCTCTTATCTTAAAAGCAAAGGCGAAGTTGCAAGAGTTTTGCAGTTGGTTCACTATCATTAACCAAAAGGATTAAAACGTGGTAACTCATCAGTTGGGGTTTGCGCGGTGCTTGATGATTCGTTGGACTGATAATCGTTAGAAGGATAATGCGGTGGTTGAGACGACATATTCGGTTGCATACGTATCGCTTTAACAGCCGTACCATAAACAAACAGCTCTGAGGCTCCTTGTGCAATACTCGATGTCGAAAAACGTAAACCGACGATCGCATCTGCGCCTAATGCTTCTGCCTTGACCACCATACGATCAATCGCTTCTTGACGTGACTCTTCTAGCAGCTCAGTATAAGCTGTCAGCTCGCCGCCAACGATATTTTTAAATCCAGCAAACAAGTCTTTGCCGACATGTTTTGAGCGTACCGTACTACCATAAACGACATCTAAGCGTTCAGTGATTTGATAGTTGGGTAAGTGCTCAAGATTGGAGAGTTGCATAGCCATGGTATTACCTTAGCAGTGACTTATAAAATTAATCATTAGTATGGAACAATAAAAACAACTCGGTTAAGTTACCTTCAATACTGTTTACCATCTGTACCATTTTGTCTTGGTCAGCGCGCATGTCGGCAAGCTCGGGATCTTCATCATCGATACCGCTTAGCACGATCATAGGTAGGGTTAGTACGGCAACATCCTCAGCTGTATCTTCATCTTCAAACCAATTACTGGCTTCATCACCATACATAGCATCTACAAACCCAATCGACCATGCCACGATATCTGACTCATCTGAAAAGTCGACGGCGACTTCTTCATTGCCCGCATCTTCACCAAAAGGCA
>NZ_JBPYDC010000219.1:0-1368 GCF_051847575.1 Psychrobacter sp. 1U2 | reverse complement strand
ATGAAGCCGTTTACGGTCGCGGCTGCGTTAGACTCTGGTAAATATACGGCCAACTCTTTAATCGATACCAACCCAGGTTCTATCCGTGTCCGTGGTTACACGATTCGCGACCATAATAATCTAGGCAGGATTAATATGGCGACGCTACTACAGAAATCGAGTAACGTCGCCTCGACCAAGATTGCCTTATCTCTACCGCCTGATGCCATCACCAACATGCAAAAACAATTTGGCTTTGGGGCCAAAACCCCGCTTAAATTTCCAGGTGAGGGCGCAGGATTGGTGACTACACCAAAAGAAAAAGAAACGGCTCGCCGTGCGACGGTCAGCTATGGCTATGGTCTACAAGTGACGCTTGCTCAAGTAGCACAGGCTTATGCAGCATTGGCTTCTGGCGGTGTCATGCACCCGTTAACTTTGACTAAAACTGATAAGGCACTGCCCAGTAAGCGTATCATGGAGCATGAGCAAGCGATGTCGATTGTCAAAATGCTTGAGGCAGTAACAGAGCCAGGTGGTACCGCGAAGGCAGCTGCTATTGATGGTTACCGTGTCGCGGGCAAAACAGGGACATCGCGCCGGATTAACCCAGATGGTGGCTACTATACTGACCAATATCGCAACGTATTCGCTGGCATGGCTCCTGCATCAAATCCAAAGTTAGTCGGTGTCGTTTTGATCGAAGACCCTCGTAGTCAAATTTATGCAGGCCTGACTACAGCTCCAGTCTTTCACAATGTCATGAAAGAGGCTTTGCGCTTGTATAACGTGCCTTTAGATAAGCCATTAAAGACTGAGTAAGCCTAGCAAACAGGTGTCTTTTTGGTGATTTATAAAGGACACCTGTCACAAAGGTCACCTGCGGTTTTAACGCATGACTTATGTATGTTACGTCTTAATTTTTCATTTTCTCAATCGTTTAGGATTTGCCCATGACCCCATCAGCCCATAATGCTGTTATGTTGCAACAACTTATAGAGAGTAGTAGTGAGGCGTTGGGGCAGCAATTATCACAGATGGTGCACAGTGCTAAAAATCCAGAAGTTATAGCAAATACTGCTTTTAATAAATTACGTTTAGATAGCCGTCATGTTGCTGACAATGATGCGTTTATACTATTAAAGAGTCAGACGCAGCAAGGTCAAGACCCGCAAAAGATTCGTGATTATCTATCACAAGCTGGCAAACGGGCAGCTCTTATCTTTTCAGAGATCAATCCATCAGCACTGTTTGATAATACCGATATATTACCTTGCCCTATCTTGTACGTACCTAACATTCGCCATTTTTTAGGAAGCCTGATACAAGCACGTTTGCAATATCAGCAGCCAATCACATTGCCAACAGTCGTCGCGGTCACCGGTACCA
>NZ_JBPYDC010000218.1:0-1369 GCF_051847575.1 Psychrobacter sp. 1U2 | reverse complement strand
TAGCCACTCAAATTATGATTATGTCTGCAGATGCTGAGCTAGAAACATTAAACGATACCCTTACAAGGCTTGAGCAAGACGGTATTGCAAAGCTTAAAGAAGATGGATTTAGTGACGAAGATATAGAAATTGAACGCGCTATGGAGATGCGCTACGTTGGACAAGTCCATGAATGCAATGTCATCGTGCCAAACGGCAACATAGATAGTAATGCAGCCGAAGATATCCTACAAGCCTTCCACAAGCGTCATAAAGAATTGTATACTTATGATGAACGAGACAGTGCTGTAGAGCTTGTCAATGTAGAAGTTTCAATCATTGGGAAAGTCAACAAACCTGAGCTACCTACCCTAGATACTCAAGTTGGATCGGTGGAGAGCGCTAAAGTGGATGAGCGCAAGATGATACATGACCATACTTATCAATGGATGCAAACCCCTATTTATGATGGCAATAAACTGGGTGCAGGAGCGGTTGTTACCGGTCCAGCTTTGATTGAAGAGCCAACCACAACTATTGTGGTTAAACCTAATTGGCAAGCTGATTTGCATCAATCTGGAACATACAAGTTGAGCAAAATTCAATAATGTGGATATAATAGTCATAACTATTTCAGCCTTTCTCTCTTTATGGGAGAAGGGTATTTATCGTTTTTGTTAAGATAAATCTGAAAACCAAGTGGAGAGAATAAAGAGCTGTAAACTTATTACCTAGCATTTAAGGATGAATGCAAATGGAACATAGTCAAGGCATAAGCAAAAAACTCTATGAGCATATAGATAACACCAGTAGCACTCAAAAACCAATCAAGCCTTTACTAAATGCTGATGGCTGGCAAAACGCAATTAGTGATACCTATTTTGACTTAAAGGTACAAGTTAAAAACCCCAACCAGTTCACAGGTCAACTTCAACAAGCCATCCTAACCCAAATGGGTGTCTCAGGCTATATCGCGGATTCTGTACATTATCAACGTAGTGGACAGGATGTATCCAAGGCTTGCGATAGTATTTTGCTTACGTTTCCACTGAATGGCTCAGTGTGCTTTGAACAACAAAAACGGTTATTAACTTGTCACCCTGGTCAGTTCTTTATTGAGCTATCTCACCAACCTTATCAATTTTATCATACCGAAACGGTAAAGCTACAAGTCTTAAAAGTACCGATAGCCAGACTAGAAAACCATCAGCGTTTAATAGAGCAGTATTTTGCTCAGGCCATTACTACTGAACAAGGCTCGGGCAGACTACTTAATCATCAAATCAATCATGCTCTGCACCTTGCCACTAACTTTACATTATCCTCTACAGAGTCTCAGTTTCTCGCGCAACAACTATTAGACTTAATCATACATACTCTACATCGACCC
>NZ_JBPYDC010000217.1:0-1375 GCF_051847575.1 Psychrobacter sp. 1U2 | reverse complement strand
TCTAGAAACAGGAAACTATCCAGAAAATACTGTAATTAATGAGGCACCTGAAGAGTATGATGAAACACATTTAGACTTTAAAACCAAATTTTATAAAGCGAAAGGCGAAGTACTAAGTTCCATACCATTTAATGATAAGGCGGCTCAATGTGTCAACATTGAAGAACATTGGGATATGCCAGTAGGCTACGTCGTGGATCAACGGCTAGAAAGAAAAAGATTAGCGACTGAATCACCTGAGATAGGTTGGGATGATGGTCATCCTGGTGTGTCTTTCCTTGGTTCGAATGCCGGACTGGGAAGCCCAACATTAAACTATGGAGTGACTAACGGATCACTTATTGTTTCAGGAGTTCTTTGTGGTGGGCAGGCTATAGAAGCAATTGTTGATGCTTTATCAATTGATGGTACAACGTCTAAATTCCAAGGAACTTTCAGGGTTTTTCTTAGATCAGAGCTTCCAAAAACCAGTCACGCAGAGTCTCATGCAGATATAGGAAGCTTATTTATCACTAGTCGTAAACTTTGTACTTGTTTCAAATCAGGAAAATGTATAGAGATTATTCCACCACCTCGTACCCCTCCACCTGAACGGGAAGAAGACCTTGATATTATTGAATTCATAGTCGATGAGCCAAAAATTAGAATTAATAAAGCATTAATGACTAAAAGTGCAATTCGTCAAAACAGAGCACCACTTGCAAAAGAATTTCTCTCAAAAGTACAGTCCGCACTAACAAGAAGTCACAATAGTATAAGCCGTCATTCGTTAGATGACAAAGTAGGGTTTTTAGAAAGTGACTATTTTAAAAATCAGATTAAAGACATTTTGCCAAAGGAATATTTAGAAACTCCTATATCTAAGATTAAGGGACTACCGGAAAGATTAATAAAGACTTTAGGAGCTAGCCTAACAGTTGAACAGGCTTTATCCATCGACTTGGCGCGATTCTGTCGAAAAACAGGCCTAGGTGTAGAAGAAGCATCAAACGCGAGACGCTTACTTTTGGGTATATCTATACCCGATGATAAAAGCGGCAGGCTAAATAGTAAGGAGTACTAGATTGTGAATACCCCTAACTGTTCTGAGCTGTATGAGCTTAATATCCAACCTAATAATGAAAATGAAGACTATCAGACTCGCTATATCAATGCGATATTAGAGTGTTTTCCAGCCTTAGCAGAAGAGCTTGCTGCGGCTCAGCAAGAAGGAAAAGATCCTGTTGATGTCGCGAACTTCATTGCAGGTGAGATGAGTCAGTCGAGCAATCCTGTATTGGAAATTGAAATATTAGAAAAGCTGATTCCAATCACAGAAAAAAAACAGCCTGTTCGCGCAGACAAACATAAGGATAACTTGGCCGATGTCGGTGCT
>NZ_JBPYDC010000216.1:0-1375 GCF_051847575.1 Psychrobacter sp. 1U2 | reverse complement strand
TTTATAAGATTGTTGCTTACCCACGCTAGTCTTTTAAATAACTGGACGATATTACTGGTTTTAGTAATAGACCAAGTTATTAATATAAGCCACTAAGCTTGAGTATCAGACCTTAAGTGGTCACTTGTTGCTTTATATCGGTTTGTGTTTGTGTTTTTTCAAGTCAATGACAGTACATTAACTTGGTTTTGTGTGAAGTTTTGTGAATATCCTTACTTCTAATAAGGCTTACTCTCATTCTCACTTTACTTATTGACCAACACGTACCATAGCTGGACGTAATAAACGGCCATTCAAGCTATAGCCTTTTTGCAATACTGTACCAACGGTGTCCGCTTCAGCGTCAGCATCTATACCGACTGCCTCATGAAAGTCTGCATTGAACTTTTCGCCTTGTGGATCGACCACCTCTACGCCATGTCTATTAAGGACCGCAAGTAGCGCTTTATGAGTCAACTGCACACCTTCAGTCACTGGGTCGTTATCAGTAGCGCTCTCGATAGCGCGCTCTAAATTATCGACGATCTCTAGTAGATCTTTGGCAAATTTTTGTAGGGCGAATTTTTTACTTTTATCAGTTTCTTGCTCCATACGCTTTTGCGCATTGTAAGCTTCAGCATTGGCACGAGCCGTTCCTTCTTTGGCTTGTTTTACCTCGCCTTCAAGCTCAGCAATACGTGCATGAAAAGCATCGATATCAATATCGTTTTTAACCGTACTTTCTGCGCCTGAGTTGTTTTCTGGATCAAATTCGTTCATGGTTTCCTCTAAAAGGCTTTCTTCACGCTCAATATTACTCTGAGCCGCCTTTGGATCATTGGTATCAAACTCATGATTGGGTGCTTGTTCAGTCATAATAGCTCCTTATGATTTTAGTAATGGTGCTTAAACTTAATATAAAATAAAACCGTAAAATCTAGATTTCTTATAAATAAACGTTCAATACAATTGTATTCTGATAGCTGCTTGATAAAGACCCTAAGCATAAATTTCAAGCCTAAATGAGATGAATTTTTGGCTTTTGATGAAATAATGAGTTTTCATAGATAAAGACTCGCGTAAAGGACGTTAAAAACCAGCAGCAAACAGGTGCGTGACATCATAGGTTTGTTAACTACAACCAAGCTACCTGCTATAAGTTGTTTTTCTTTTTACTAAATTCGCTAAGGAATACTATGCCTGTTTTACCAACGCCATCTGTCAATGTACTGGTGAATAACATTGCTACTATTATAAAAGTGCTGCGCAATCGAGCAAACAGTGAGGCGCCAAAAGGCGGCTTACTAAATAACAGTCATCTGTCATTTAGTCGTCTAAACCATCGCCACTCTAGCGATACTCTCCATTTACCAGCACGCTATCAAAAGCATGCCTT
>NZ_JBPYDC010000215.1:0-1387 GCF_051847575.1 Psychrobacter sp. 1U2 | reverse complement strand
GTTAACATGTCAGGTCGCGGTGACAAAGATTTGCATTCAGTGATGAAGGCAGAAGGGATTGAAGCCTAATTTTAATGAAGAGTCTTATCTCACAGCGGTTTATAATAAAAGTGAAAACTTTGAGAAACTGATAAGCGTTGTTGCATCCACTGGGTTTAAGACCTCCACCTTGATTGGTGGAGGGATAATGTTGTATTACTGTTTCAAAATCGGATATTTCCCTACGGATCTTTCAATCAGTGATACCTTTATATTTATTGCCCTAACAGTAGTGTTCGGTATATTTTATTGTTTAACCTTATCAGCTATTAAAATGTTGTTTGATATTACTTTAGGGCTTTTACTTTATGTGAATATAAAGGTTTTTAAATTTAAAAAAATCATAGTATTTTCTAATATTATGTATAGAAAATACAGATTTAATTTAGATACAGTATTTAAATCTATCTTTATTGCCTTGTGGTTAAGTTTTATGCTCGTGTCAAATATAATAGAAGTTCTTGATATTTTAAGTGTTCTAGGTATATTTCTCATAGCAGTTTTTTTTTACGAAATAAGTTCCATTAAGATTAAAGAGCAAAGACTCAACAAAGGATTAGGTCTTGCAGATTTGGAGTTTACCAATAAGAAAGAGTTTTTGAATATAACTGTATTTTCGATAACAGTTCTACTTTTGGTTTTTTCAGGTATGAAAGTTGAAGGATTTATCAATTCCTCTATGCAGATACTAAGTCTTGCTAACGACAATGTATCAGTCCATGTTCAAGAACCATACAATCAATACTTAATAGAATATGGTATTAAATCAAGCGATAGTAATTTCGGAAACCATTATGTTAGGACTGATAATGTCGATGTGTTAATGCAAGGTTTAGGCGATAATATTGTGATTCTATTTCCAAAGAATAGTGAGCATGGAGTTGTAGATAAAGTAAAAATTATACTTCCAAGAGACAAAGTCCATATCATTGATAATGAATAAATTTAATAAGAGAACCATTATGACCCGAATTGAAAGCACCTTTGAAACATTAAAATCACAAAACAAAAAAGCCCTGATTCCTTATGTAATGGCAGGCGACCCCAATCCTAGTAACTTTGTTGGCTTGCTACATGACTTAGTGAAGCATGGCGCAGATATGATCGAAGTTGGCTTACCATTTTCTGACCCTATGGCTGATGGTCCAACTGTGGCCTTGGCGGGTGAGCGAGCGTTAGCAGCCGGTACCAGTACTCGTGACGCACTAAAAATGGTTGCAGAGTTCCGTCAAACAGATACGCAGACACCAATCATTTTAATGGGTTATCTCAATCCTGTTGAAATCATCGGCTATGACAATTTTGTCGCATTGTGTGAGCAGTCAGGCGTTGATGGCTTATTAATGGT
>NZ_JBPYDC010000214.1:0-1388 GCF_051847575.1 Psychrobacter sp. 1U2 | reverse complement strand
AAAGCCAGCTCTAAGGTTGGGACAAAATGGGCAAAGAAGTCTTGTAATACTGGAGTACGTGTACGAAAGGACTGACCAAAATCACCGGTCAAGATGCCGGTTAAGTAATCCCAATATTGGACGATGAGTGGTTTATCTAAACCAAGTCTTTCTAAGGCACGGGCATGTAATTCTGGATCGACCATACGCTCACCCATCATAATCTCAACGGCATCGCCAGGGACGAGACGAATCAGGGTAAAGGTTGATAGCGTTAAGCCAAGGTAGACAGGAATTAAAATGGCAATACGGCGCAAAATATAAAGTAGCATGGGCTGCTCAATAGTTGTGGTTCAATGATTAGAGTGTTGACAGTGAAAAGAGTGCCCGTGACAAAACAGTTAGTTTATATAAAATCGGCTAGAGCAGAGGGTCTGACCTAGCCGAATACGAATTAAACAATCATGTATGTCGTACCGGACTTTATCAGTTCAGGTTATTCAACCTTGACACCATCGAAGCGTATTGAACCCAGTGGACTAATCTTATAATCGACAACGTTTGGTGCTGTGAATACGGTCACCACCGAATGTGCCATCGTCGTCCAAGGCAGCTGCTCTTTGAATATCTGCTGAGCTTGTACATAATCACTAACGCGATCATCTTGATTGGTAATCTGGCGGGCATTGGTCACTAAAGTGTCAAAGTCCTTATTACACCAGCGTGAGTAGTTGTTACCACCGACAGCATCACAAGATAATAACGTACCAAGCCAGTTATCTGGGTCCCCATTATCACCGGTCCAACCAGCTAGAATAACATCGTGCTCACCTTTAGCAGCGCGATTCAGGTACTCGCCCCATTCATAAGTGACAAGCTTGGTATCGACGCCAATCTTCGCCCAATCTGCTTGTAGCATCTCAGCCATTAGCTTGGCGTTAGGGTTGTATGGGCGTTGAACTGGCATATACCATAGGTCAATTTCAAGATTATTAGCGCCGGCTTCTTTGATGAGCGCTTTGGCTTTTTCAACATCATAAGAAGCGTCCTTAAGCGACTCATCATAACCCCACTGTGTTGGCGGCATAGGATTGGTCGCTTTGAGTCCTTCACTTTGATAAACCGCATTGATAATAGCGTCTTTGTTGATGGCCATATCCAATGCTTGACGAACTTTTAGGTCACTAAGCTTCGGTTTCTCAACATTGTAGCCCACATAGCCGACGTTGAAGCCAGGCTGATCAAGCACCGTGGCCTTACCAGATTTTTTGACAGAGTCGATTTCAGCAGGCTTAGGATAGGCGGACACATGGCATTCACCAGCTTGAACTTTTTGGGCGCGAACCGCTGAATCTTTAGTAATGACAAACACTAGATTATCGATGTGAATATCGTCTTTGTTCCAATAG
>NZ_JBPYDC010000213.1:0-1393 GCF_051847575.1 Psychrobacter sp. 1U2 | reverse complement strand
TGCTTGGCTTACATACTTAACTGAGAACTTAGATGAAGTAAAAATGAAAGCTAAAGAGATAATGAGAGAGTTTAAAAGTTATTTTCCTGAGGTAAAGTCTCAAGCTAATCGGGTCTGCGATAGATTTTCTATATTAGCAGCAGCAGGTGAAATAGCAACTGAAGCTGGTATAACTGGTTGGGAGACCGGTGATGCTGTGAAAGGCGTAAAAGAGTGCTTTGAGAACTGGATTATGAATAACGGGCATGACGGAAATCAAGAAGAAAGAAACATTGTCAAACAATTGTCATTATACTTAGAAAAACATGCAAATAGTAAGTTCGAAAAGATCATATCTTTAAAGAATTCCAAAAAGTCTGATTCGGAAAATAATATTGAAGATGATAGCGCTTCGATCTCAAAAGTAGCTGGTAGTAGGTCCGGCTACTTTAGAGAATCAGATAAAGTCTTTCTAATCCCACCTAATACTTTTGAGGAAATATGCAAACCTTATTCTCTTAAAGCAGTCATTGAAACTTTAGTAAAACATGAATTAATAAAAGCAGATAAGGATAGTCATGGAACCTTAAAGATTAACAATCCAAATGTCGACTATACTCGAGCTTATGCTGTAAAAAAGAGTATTATGGATTATCGATTTTAACAATCGTGGATATGTTTTTTATTTTCGAGATAGCTATTAATCATCATATGCACTTAAATATCTTAATTGATTTACTAAGTTTACTTGTACGGTTTCTTCACCATAGCTCACAACGTACTCAAGCGCAAATAGCATTTTTTCATAGAGAGCTCCGATGACATTAGTACGTCTCGAAGCTTGCCAGTTGTAGCTATCGATACAGGGTTTACCAATCGGTGCATAGCCATGAGAACGAATGGTTTCAGCCTCAAAGCCGCTTTCATCCATATAGACAATGGGATAGCCTTGCTGAGTAAAGCGATCAAGCCTACTCTGGAATATCGCTCTTTTTATCGGACACGCTTTTGGATGTTCCAAGGTCTTTTTTTTGACTGATACCAAGACGCTTTAAAGCATTAAAGATGCCCGTTTTACTACAATTCAAGCGACGAGCTCTTTCATAGTTATAATCATCTGGGTATCTTTTTACGTCTTCAATTAAGGCGTCATCAGGTATTTTAGTCGGTGCTTTATTTCTGGTTGTTTTAGGCGCTAATTTCTTCTGCCAGCTGTGAATGGTGCTGGTGCTAAGTCCATAAAATAGCGCAGCTTCTCTTATGGTCATACCATCAGCTATGCTAGAAAGTACCTGTTTGCGATAGTCTATTGAATAAGTCATCTTTTATTTCATTAAATGCAATTGTTAATAAGATTGTATCGGTTTTATTTGGATTAGACTATAAACTATAACTTGTTGGGTGGTAAACACCC
>NZ_JBPYDC010000212.1:0-1396 GCF_051847575.1 Psychrobacter sp. 1U2 | reverse complement strand
AGCTCTGTTGCCAAATTAGATGGCGAAACCGTGGTTGCCTTTAACATCACTCGTTCACGCGGTGCCAGTGAAGTTGAAGTTACCAAAAGAGTGGATGCGGCACTGGCGCAGTTAAGTGCTGAGATGACTAATATCGAGGTCGAAAAAGTCTACGACCGTGCGACCCCAGTAGAAGAGGACTATAAGTCTTCATTACGTATGTTGATTGAAGGCGGTATTCTAGCAGTCGTCGTCGTGTTCTTATTTTTACGCAATATTCGTGCAACGATTGTCGCCGCTGTAGCCTTGCCATTGTCGGTCATTCCTACCTTTTTGGGTATGTATCTATTTGATTTTAGCCTTAATATTATCTCGTTATTGGCGTTATCACTTGTCATCGGTGTGTTGGTCGATGATGCTATCGTTGAGGTCGAAAACATTATCCGCCATTTACGGATGGGTAAAACGCCTTATGAAGCGGCAATGGAAGCCGCTGATGAAATTGGGCTTGCAGTCATTGCCACTACCTTTACCTTAATTGCGGTGTTTTTACCTACAGCCTTTATGGGCGGTGTGGTTGGGCAGTTCTTCCGCCAGTTTGGTTGGACAGCGGCGATGGCTATTTTTGCTTCGCTATTGGTCGCACGCTTGATTACCCCTATGATGGCAGCCTACATTTTGCGACCAGAAAAACACCGGGTCGAAAAACAAAGCGCCTTGATGACCTGGTATTTAAAGATAGTATCCTGGACACTTCATCATCGCTGGTTAACTATGGGGGCTACCTTATTATTATTTGTAGGGTCATTAGCCCTAGTGCAGCTACTACCGACTTCATTTATTCCTGATAATGACATTGATCAAACGCGAGTAGGGATTGAGCTGACGCCTGATGTTGAGCTTGAAGATACCGAGCAGGTGACCGCATTGGCACGTGAGCGTATTTTAGCATTGCCTGAAGTTGCCCATGTTTTTTCTTCAGTTGGACAAGCACAAGAGGCGATGGGGCCAAACAGCTCTAGTGGTAGTGGTGGCGCAAAAAACATCGCCAGTTTAGATATTGTTTTGACACCGCGTGCCAAGCGGATACCCAAAAAGGAGATTGAACAACATATTAGCGCCATATTAACAGAAGTGCCTAGTGCGCGTTTTACAGTAGGGTTATCAAGTGGCGGCGAGACAGGATATAGCTTTTCGTTGACCAGTACCAATCCGCAAGTGCTGGAGCAGACTGCACAGCAAATTATGACAGATATCCGCGCATTACCAATTGCAGGCGCGGTCACCAGTGATCGCAGCTTACCGCAACAAGAGCTTACTGTAACCCCTAATCGGCTAGCAATGGCAGATAAAGGCGTCACTACACAAGATATCGCAACCACCTTACGAATCGCGACAGTGGGTGATTATGAGCAGC
>NZ_JBPYDC010000211.1:0-1396 GCF_051847575.1 Psychrobacter sp. 1U2 | reverse complement strand
TCAGCAAAAGCGCTGACAACTTTATTCATGACTTGAGGTTTTACCGCTAAGACGACGACGTCAGCATCAATGATCGCAGCCTTTGGGTCTACACTTGCATCAACCGTATTCATCTTTTGATCTTCAAACTGCTGACGTGTCTCAGCGCTAGGTGCTGATACGGTGATTAGCTCAGGTTTGACACCGCAGGCAATAAGCCCACTTATCAAAGCTTGCGCCATGTTTCCGCCACCGATAAAGCTGATTTTTTTATTGTCGAGTACTGACATTATTATTCCTCACTAACAAAACGCAAAGTATCCAAAGGTATAGTTTTCAAACGTATATCATGACATCTAAAATGACACTTAGTCTACCATACTGCCACGAGCATTAAAGAAATTTATCTGTAGTCCAATCACCTCAAAAACCGATTAACGTAACGATTTTATTGCATACTGGCTATATGCTTAAGATATTTTTGATAGCACTAGCTAAGAAACCACTATCATTTTTAACGTTTTCCAACGATTTATCAGTCCCTAGCACCCAACTTTCAAATGGCGATACTAGCAATAACGGCAACGCTTCATCTTTATGAGCGAAGACAATACTAACAACCACCAAGCTATCACGCAGCCAAACAGGCACGCCAAGTGTTTGATAGAGTTTTTTTCCTGCTTGTGGTCGAGTGACTAGAGCCGTTTGCACGCGCTGCTGCCGTCCTAATGGTGTACACGTTAGCTCAATCTTATCTTTATTACTTATAAGCTTATCGCTGATGAATCTATCATTTATAAAGTGTATCAACGTATTGAGCGCGATTTCTAATTGCCAATCAATACCTTTGCCTGTGCGTAACATCACCATCATCGCATGCTTTTGAGGCAAGCTTGAACAAGGTAACATTTGGGTGTGTGCAGTAAGTGGTAGCGCTAGCCATGCAAGCCAACTACTGCTAAGACGATACAGCTGCTGACGATAACGGCGGATAGTGTAAGTCTGCTTACTGCCTTGCCAGTCTAATTGGGTTTGATGGTTGTGATCATTACGTTCAGTTAAGCTTAAAACATCATCGACAAGCTGCTTGGACGGCGGCAATGGCTCTTCTTGCGTGAGCCAAGTATGTATGAGTTGGCGTTGACGATAGATAGGCAATGAGTGCAGTTTGTCGATATTTAGCACACGTTGCGCTGGTGGATAATTCAACAGAATAATAGCGGTCTGCTGCAAGTCTTGTACGGCTTGATCGCTCACGATAGCTTGAGCATCTGCGAGTAACTGCGCACTGCGAGCAATGTTATCAATAACATTCGAGTTATACGTAGCAAGTGCTGGCATGATATCGCGGCGCAGCCCACTACGCATATTATCGCCGCTGTCATTGGTAGGGTCATCGATATACGGCAGCTCTAAC
>NZ_JBPYDC010000210.1:0-1397 GCF_051847575.1 Psychrobacter sp. 1U2 | reverse complement strand
CTATTACGCTATGGCAAAAAATGCAACGTGCCAGCCAAGGCGAGCCACCGCAATTTTTGAGCACTCACCCAACCAGTAGCAATCGCATTGCACAATTGCAATCATTGATGCCCAAAGTCATGCCACTCTACCAAAGAACACGTCGTTAATTGTGTATTTTTGGATGGGGTATAAAGCAGAGTACAAACCATGGTTTGCACTCTGCTTTTTTACTGCTGTCGTTACAAGCTTAATGTCTATTGAATGACAAAGTATCATTGGTAGTGTCTGCTATAATAGCGATCATAAATCACCGAAAGGTGCTAATACGTAATAGACGTTGACACGATATAAAAAAGGACTGCTATGAGTACTACCCCTACCGCTGATGCGCTAAATGCTGAGCTAAAATCATTACAACCGCAGTATATTGAGCTAATCAATGAATCAATGAACCACGCTGGTTATTTTGAAGGCAAAGAAAGCCATTTTAAACTTACCATCGTAAGCGATGCTTTTGAGAGTAAGCGTTTGGTTGCTCGTCATCAACTGGTTTATGGTCTAGTCGCGCCCCTACTTACTTCTCAAGGCGGCTTGGTGCATGCACTGGCTATTCATGCCTATACGCCAACAGAATGGCAAGGTCAAAGTCCAGACAGCCCATTGTGTGCTGGACAAAACAAATAATAAACCCTACTTGAACAATCATCAGACACAAATAATAAGTCTAATTGCCGTAACCTTAGAGGAGACGATACTCAATGAAACACTTGCATATGCTAATGGCAGTATTGGTAATTGTATTGTTCTTATATCAAAGCTATCTAGTATTAAGTGCCAACAGACGCGCGCCAAAGATGGGAAAGGTAGCCAGTCGGGTTGTTGGTGTTTGGGTTGTTTTTTCGGGGGTTTGAGTGTGGGTGCAATGAAGGAGGGAAAACGCCTCTATACAATGGGTATTTGCCAAAATTATTTTACTTGTTGCTGCCATCAGTGCAAGCATAAAAGCCTTTCACAATCATGCAACACCTATTCAAAGAAAGACAGGGATTTTAATTTCAGCGATTGCGTATATCGGTATTGTAATACTTGCATTCACAAAACCTGCAAACTTGTTTTGATATTGAAGTAATATTAATTTAATACACAATATTTACGTATAAATGAGCCTATAAAAGATCATTTAATAATCAGCGTACTTTAAATGTTAGTGATTGAAAGTATGTTCATTAAGAGTACAATAATAGCAATTACAACAACTTAGCCTTATGGAGCCATTATGAACATTCTTACCGCCGCAACCCTAGTGGCAACAGTTGGCGCTTTTGGTCTTGTTGGCTGCGCCTCAACTGGTAATATTACCCCGCAATATGTGCCACCAAGTACCTATCAAAATTATGACTGCCAAGCACTTAGTC
>NZ_JBPYDC010000209.1:0-1400 GCF_051847575.1 Psychrobacter sp. 1U2 | reverse complement strand
ACGGCTATCTTAACCTTACGTCCAGAGTATTGGCAGCAGACATCGACGCCACTAACATTGGGTATTATTGGACTGGGTAATATTGGTAGCATACTTGCGCAATACGCTACTGATCTTGGCTGGCAAGTATTGGGTTATGATCCGCTACTGCCCACATCGAACATCAACAATGCGAGCTTTGAGCAGCTCATTAGCCAAAGTGACGTTATTAGCTTACATGTACCGCTGACTGACAAAAAAGATAATGATAATCCCAGTGGTAGTGATTATCCAACGGGGCACTTAATTAATAAAACTGCGCTAGATGCTATGCCGTCGAAAACTTTACTCATTAATAGTGCACGTGGACCAGTTATTGATGCAGCAGCATTACAAGCCGACATCGAGAGTAATGAGCGTCAAGTAGTGCTCGATGTGTTTGAGCATGAGCCGCAAGTATCTGAGCCGTTCTTCTCCAAGCTGGCTATCGCCACACCGCATATCGCTGGTTATACCTTGGAAGGTAAGCTGCGCGGTACACAAATGGTTTATGATGCGTTGTGTGAAGCATTTGCGGTCACGCCTACGCAGGCGATGCAGCAGCTATTACCAGTCAATATGTATCTATGGTCTGAGCTTAAAGCCTATCCAGATAGGCTAGTAAAGTTTTACGACATCATGCAAGATGATAGAGAGCTGCGCGAAAAAGTAACTAATGGACAGGTGAGTGGCGCGGACTTTGACCAGCTGCGTCGTGATTATCATTTGCGCCGTGAGTGGCAGTTTTAAATCCTGGAAATATTAAATTCAAAAACACATTGTTTATAAACCCTGTTGGATAGTAATGAATCAGTCAAGCAATACCTCTACTCATACTTCTAAGCCTACCTATGCCCCAACTATGACACTTGCAATGGCGCAAAAGCGTGCAAAACTGCTTAGTGATATTCGCCAGTTTTTTGCAACGCGTCAAGTGCTCGAGGTACAGACGCCACTGCTATCGCAAGCAGGTAATACTGATACTTTTTTGCAATCAGTGGCTGCGCAAGTCACTTATCAAGATAGGCCACGTACTTATTATCTACATACCTCCCCTGAGTTTGCGATGAAGCGTCTTCTTGCCAGCTGGCAGGTGCCTATTTATCAGATTTGCTCTGTATTTCGTAATAATGAGATAGGGACGCGGCATAATATTGAATTTACCATGCTTGAATGGTATCAGCCGTACTATAATTTGACAGATTTGGCTGACGAACTGGGTCAATTATTAGAGGCGTTATATGGCTATCCGGTAGTCATGAATCACTATCGTTATGTTGACGCATTTATGGACTTTGTGGGAATCCATCCTTTGACAGCCAGTATAGAAGCACTGGAAGCGGTCGCAGAAGATAAAGGTTTGGCAGGTTTAGATTTCGATA
>NZ_JBPYDC010000208.1:0-1403 GCF_051847575.1 Psychrobacter sp. 1U2 | reverse complement strand
ATATTTGTCAAATTCGACATCGAAGTTTTCTTGGTCAGGTTTGACTGGATTCCCCTCACCGTTCAACATATTAAGAGCAATTAAAAATATCAGTATGCCACCTGCCAACTGAAACGAGCCAATCGAGATACCCAAAGCTCTCAACAAGATCTCGCCTGCTACAGTAAAAAAACTAATAGTAATAAAGATCGTAACACAAGCTACCCGAGCAACCCTACGACGATCAATCATCGAGTAGCCGCGGGTTAAATCTAAAAACAGCGTCAAAGCTGCAAAAGGATTAATCAATACCACAAAGGCTAAGATAATCTTGATAATTTCAGTATTCACTGAGCGCTCGCTTGTTTAACGATAAAAATCAGGCAAAAGATAAGGCCATCGTGCGAGTGCAACGATGACCCAATAATCGGTTAACAGCGGCATTGTAGCATAGGCAGATAACCTAATTAAATCATTAACTTTGGTTAATATTTACACCTCTTAGTAATGAGCGAATTATTGCTCATTCAGCACTAATTCAGTACTGAAATCAAGACCGATATCTAATGCGGTCGTACTGTGCGTCAAATAGCCCATTGCAATAAAATCAACGCCCGTCTCTGCGACCCCTTGTACCGTTTTAGGGGTAATGCCACCTGATGCCTCAGTTTTAGCGCGACCTTTACACATTGCTACTGCTTGCGTCAATATCTCAGGTGACATGTTATCTAATAAAACTAAAGTTGCACCAGCATCTAGCGCTTGCTGTAGCTGCTCTAACGTATCAACTTCAACTTCAATCGGGATCAGGTGACCGGCGAAATTCTGTGCCTGCTTGATGGCAGTCTTGATATCACCTGCAATGGCAATGTGATTGTCTTTAATTAAAATCGCATCGTCCAAACCCAAGCGATGGTTGCGCCCGCCGCCACAGCGTACCGCGTACTTTTGTACCGTACGCAGACCTGGAATAGTTTTACGCGTACAGGTAATTTGCGCGGGATACTCTGCCACACTATCGACAATCTGCCGCGTCGCTGTCGCAATACCACTTAGATGCGTCATAAAGTTCAATGCGGTACGCTCGGCTGTCAATAGATGACGCGCGTTGCCGCTGACAGTTGCTAATACTGTATCAGCATCAACCAACTCACCATCAGCAACTTGAGCAGTAAACTCAATTTGCGCATCAACCAAAGCAAAGGACAATCGTGCCAAATCCATCCCACATATCACGCCTGCTTGCCGCGCTTTAATCTGTAATTGTGCTTGCACATCGGCTGGGATAGTTGCTTGAGATGTGACATCACCACGTCTACCCAAATCTTCTGTTAGTGCCACTTCAACCAATGGCTTAAGCAATACCTCATCTAATGCTGGTTCTTGTATGACTGTCATTTTTAGTCCTTTTTTATGCGCAATGC
>NZ_JBPYDC010000207.1:0-1405 GCF_051847575.1 Psychrobacter sp. 1U2 | reverse complement strand
ATGCAACCGACCCTGTCGACTTACAGGTAAAAGTCACGGATGCGATTCAACAAGGTAATGACTTTTTAGATAACATTGCAGCATCTACAGATAAAGACTCTAACGATATAAGTGCTAAACAAGCATTGACTGATGTCATGATGTTTGACCATATCAACTTAGCATTGGATCGGAGCTGGGGCGTTTTATCGCACCTTAATAGTGTGATGAGTAACGACAAGATTCGTCATATTCATCATGAGCTATTACCTAAACTCTCCGCCTACGGTACTCGCGTTGGTCAACATCAACCATTATTTAGCCGTTATCAGGCCATCGCTAACGATAAAGAGTTTTTTGCAACGCTTGATCCTGCTCGTGCACGCGCTATTGCACTTGCTCTGCAAAGCTTTGAGTTATCGGGTGTGGCGCTACCTAAAGACAAGCAAGATGAGTTTGCTGACATTCAAAGTAAATTATCTACCTTATCGGCAACTTTTTCTGACCATATTTTGGATGCCACCCAAGCCTTTGCATTGCCTTTACAACAAGAGCAATTAGCAGGCTTAACGGAAAATGGCTTGGCTTTACTTGCAGATGCCGGTGAGCAGCACAAAGCCCGTGAACTTGCCAGCGGTACGCTCACGCAAGCTGATATTGATGCGTTACCAACACCCTACTATGTCGCGACTTTGAATATTCCCGTATATCTTGCAGTCATGACCCATGCGGACAATCGCGAACTGCTTGAGACTTTGTATCGCGCTTATGTGACTCGAGCCTCTGAATATGACACTCATACCAATGCTAAAGGCGAGTCACTAAATAACGCTGATATCATGAGCCAAATTCTACAACTGCGTGAACAAAAAGCTCAGCTACTAGGCTTTGATAACTATGCTGAAGTTTCTTTATCGACTAAGATGGCGGAAAGCGTTGCAGAAGTTGAAACTTTTTTACGGAATTTGGCTACCAAGGCTAAGCCTACCGCTGAGCAAGACTTGGCCCAGCTGCAAGAATGTGCCCGTGACTATGACATCGCTAAGCTACAACCATGGGATAGCGCCTATATTGCTGAAAAGGTAAAACAAAATAAATTTAGTTTATCGCAAGAAGAGATTCGTCCGTACTTCCCCTTACCGAAAGTTATTGATGGTCTCTTTGCTATCGTTGAGCGCTTATACGGCATCAAAGTACAAGAACAAAATAGTGCGAATGATTCTACTAAAGCTGACAGCAACGCAGTTTCGCGCTGGCATGATGACGTACGCTTTTATCAATTATTCGATGCCGATAACAACTTACTTGGCGGCTTTTACTTTGATTTATTTGCGCGTAGTGGTAAGCGCGGCGGGGCCTGGATGAGTGGTTTTCAATCGCGCTACAGTAATGATGAGCAAGCATATCAGCAGCTACCAGTTTGCTT
>NZ_JBPYDC010000206.1:0-1414 GCF_051847575.1 Psychrobacter sp. 1U2 | reverse complement strand
CAAGCGATTGATAGTTACGAACGCGTTCGTCAGCAGTTAAAGAGTGCTGAAGCAGTACTAATCGTCACACCAGAGCATAACCGTACCATGCCTGCTGCTTTAAAAAACGTCATCGACATCGCCTCTCGTCCTTATAAAGAGAGTGTGTGGGAAGGCAAAAAAGTAGCAGTAGTGACAGCATCACCAGGCACTTATGGGGGTAGAGTTAGCGGTCTCGATGTACGCAAAAGCATGCAGATGCTATCGGCTCAAATGATGATTAGCCCTGAAGTATACCTAGGCCATGCGACTGATAGCCTAAATGAAGATGGTAGTGTCAGTGAGCGCACGCAAAAATTCCTGCAAAAGTTTGTGGATGAGTTTGTCGTGTTTGCTGGAAATACTGGTGCATAACAGCGCCTCTCACGATACTGAGTCTAACGATACTTCAACTAAGAATAATAAGGGCGGCGCTCGAAATAATAATTCGCCAAGCTTTTGGCAACGTTATCAAGCGCCAGTGTTACTCACAGTCGTTGGCGGTGCCATTGATACCATTGGCTTTATAACGTTATTTGGGTTTTTTACCGCTCATGTGACTGGTAACTTAGTATTGGCAGGTAGCGGTCTGGTAAAAGGCGAAGATGGACTATGGATTAAGCTTGCATCTGTACCGCTGTTTATTTTGACGGTGGTAGTAACGAAGATATATATAGATAAAAGTAAAAAACAGCAGCTGATATTAAGTCATTTATTATTCGCTGAAGCGGTATTTTTGACCGCATTTATGATTGCAGGCTTGTCTTTTCAACCTTTTATCGATGCAGGCGCTATTACCGTTGCCATAACTGGAGGTTTGGGTTTAACTGCGTTGGCGATTCGTAATACTGCTAGCAAAACAGTTATCAAGCACATGAGCCCAACGGTACTAATGACAGGCAATACGACGCAGTTAGGGATAGGTCTATCAGACTACTTATCCAATAGAACGTCTGAGAATGCCAAAAAGTTAGGGCATAGCTCAGCACTGGTCATAAGCTTTGTGATAGGCGCGCTGTTAGGCGCTGTACTATACGTCAAATTAAGCTATTGGGCTGTTGGTTTGTTTGTGCTGCCTGTACTCTATTTGTCATTTTTGGCCAGAGACAAAGACTTTTTACAAAATATTGGTTAAGAGCTTTTTGTGTTGTTAAGTCGCTCTGTTAATTTATTATTTGTTAAAGTAGGGCTATTCAATTACGACAGTCTAATCTTCAATGAGTAAACCATCAAAGGTAAAGATTTTTGAAAAAGGTTAAATAGTTTATCGTTAAATCAAAAACGCCACGCTTTTTAGCATGGCGTTTTTTTGTCTTTAAAATCTGATGTTCAAAATGTGAGTTACGGCGTAGCGTTATGAAAGACAGAGTTGTCTTGATACTCAGGATGCTTGTCG
>NZ_JBPYDC010000205.1:0-1418 GCF_051847575.1 Psychrobacter sp. 1U2 | reverse complement strand
CCCTACTATTCCAGAAGACTATAAACCTTACATCCAAAAAGCAAAACCTTATGCTTATAAAGCGCAGCAATTTGCCAATCATTGGATTGGTGTCGCTAAGCACAAAGTCGGTAAATAATACATGGTACCGTTAAAAAGACAGTCTGTATTTACAAGGTTATGGCCATTAGCCTGTCTTTAAACGCTATCTGTTAATGTTGTTAATAGCGTTCTGATTTTATGAAAAGGTTGCGGTATACTACGGTTATCGCAACCTTTTTTATTGTCTTATTATCAGATGACTATTCTAGCTTATCTGATTTTGTCTCATCTTATCTTGAAAGGACTTAACCCATGGCAGGACTGCTTTCTATCCAAGAACCTAACCATCAAACCAACAATAATACTAACATTGACTCGCATTCCACATCCAGCTTACGGTCGGCGGGCAGCGCAACCACAGCAACAAATACCTCGGCAGTCAAATACAGTCGTGAACACATTGCGCAGCTGTTTGATCTACCCCTGATGGATCTATTATTACAAGCACAAACCATCCACCGTCAAAACTTCGAGGCTAATGAAGTGCAAATTAGCACCTTATTATCCATTAAGACAGGCAACTGTCCTGAAGATTGTGGCTATTGTTCGCAGTCAGGTCACCATCGGGATAAAACCAAACTTCAAGCAGAAAAACGCTTAGAAGTTGATAAGGTGATTGCAGCGGCCAAACGCGCTAAAGCCAGTGGCTCATCGCGGTTTTGTATGGGTGCTGCATGGAAGCATCCGAGTGCCAAAGACATGCCTTATGTGGTCGAGCTGGTCAAAGAAGTCAAAAGCTTGGGCCTTGAGACTTGTATGACGCTTGGTATGCTAAACCCTGATCAAGCCGCTCGATTGGCTGATGCAGGATTGGATTATTATAATCACAATCTAGACACCTCGCGCCGTTACTACGAAGAAGTAGTCAGTACGCGTAGCTATGATGAGCGGCTCGATACACTAACGCACGTACGCGACTCGGGTATCAATGTCTGTAGCGGCAATATTGTGGGTATGGGTGAGAGCCGTGATGATCGCATAGATTGGGTACATGAGTTACTTAAAATGCCCAAAGCACCCGAATCTATTCCTGTTAACTTGCTCGTCCCGATCGCAGGCACTCCAATCGGTGATAAAGTACTGGCAGAGGGTGAGCTATCGGTGCTGGAATGGATTCGCACGATTGCGGTAACACGTATCTGCTGTCCGAGCAGCTATGTACGTCTATCTGCTGGACGCGAAAGCTTATCCGACGCTGAGCAGGCTTTGGCCTTTATGGCAGGTGCCAATTCATTCTTTTATGGTGATAAGCTATTAACGACAGGCAATGCTAGCCAGTCTAATGATAACAGGCTTATGCGAGAGCTTGGCTTGACTGCACAAATTGCAGCACCAAG
>NZ_JBPYDC010000204.1:0-1419 GCF_051847575.1 Psychrobacter sp. 1U2 | reverse complement strand
GTCCTAGTCCTATGGAGTGGTTTGAGACGCAGCAAGTGGCGCTAGACCCTACAGGACGCGTCGTCGCTTTAGAAGAGCAAACCTATAAGTACCAAACGCAAAATCCTAAGATTTTTGCTGGAGGTGATATGGTACGCGGTTCTGATTTGGTCGTGACCGCCATCTGGGATGGTCGCCAAGCGGCTGAAGGTATTTTGGACTACTTAGAAGTATAGTGTTTAAAGCAAGTGCTCTCTTTAAAAATGCGATAAGTATTGAAGAGTGAGTACATCAGTTTTGTCTATTTTGTACTCGCGCGCTTTGACCTTTAACGTCTTTTGTCTTTTAATAGATGAAAGGCGTTATTTTTTGCTGGTGAGTGAATAGTTATAGTTAATTCACTCCAAAAATGTTATGGCAAAGCTGATATAAATTTTTGTAGCCTCTGTCTGCGCAGGCACAGCAAGCAAGAAAATTTCTAACGGCTTTGCCTACAGATAAAATACATGACACTTTTAGTTAGTATTGGCTATATTAAATAGTAGCTGTCCGATTAATGGCTACGTAGTCAATCATCATCTAATAAGTGCTGTCTATTGATGTTTTTCATTATTGTTATATTTTCTATTTTATAAAAAGAGTGATTCCAAGTGAAACCGACCTTTTGGCAACGATTTACCGCCCCACTTGTTGAGCCTTATGCGCGTTATCAACATGCTGACGTATTGCACGCGATACGTTTGGGCACAGCGGTGCTGACTGCGCTATTATTGAATGAGGTCACCAATCTGCCACATGGAGAGTGGACCACCATTACGGTGTTTGTCATTTTGGGTTTATTACAATACCAAGGTGCAATTTATACCAAAGCCAAAGAGCGCATATTGGGTACCTTGCTTGGTGTGGGCGTCGGGCTTGGGTTTTTGTGGTTAAGTGAAGACATCGGTACGTGGATGTGGATATACTATCTACTTATCGGCATCATCAGCGGTATCATTGGGTATGTTGCGGTTAAACAGTTGGGTTATATTGGTCTATTAACGGGTATTACCATGCTGATGATTGTTTCAAGTCCTGACCAAAGCAGTATCGGTCAAGATGGTCTGTACCGTGCCTTTAATATTTTGCTGGGCGCTGGCGTGGCGGTGGCGGCGACCTTAGTTTTACCCCTCAAGTCTACTTTGATGTGGCGTTTTTTGCTGGCAAGCAATCTTGAGACCTGCGGTAATCTATATGCCGGAGTCGGCAACCATATTGATGCTGACATTCTAGTACCCAAACCATTCAAATACACTAAGAGCACCAGCTCAGCAAGTTTGATTTATCCTACCAGTAGCTCTGTCCCTGATATCCCAGTCAACAAAGCATTGGTTAAGGCGCTACAAAAAATCAATAAGCGACTGTTGGCAGTACGCCCGCACATTGCTGCGACAGAAAGAG
>NZ_JBPYDC010000203.1:0-1426 GCF_051847575.1 Psychrobacter sp. 1U2 | reverse complement strand
CATCTCTCCAATTTAGACCAGCTTACCTTTTTTGGAGAGTGACAATTTGCTGCAACAATTTAGTAACATTATTATAGAGATAAAAACGGTGACAAAAATTGTTACCGTTACTTAATACTTATTTACCTATTAGATCTATTTTAATTTAGCTTACTACTCGTTTTTTAGTAATCAGCAGTCTTGAATAGTTTTTATTATTTAATAATATTTGACGATATTTTTACCGTTGAATCGTTAAATAAAACCGCTTATCTTAAGCTCAGATAATGACACACCGAGTGTGAGAAAAATAATTAAATCTCAACCCCTCTTCTTTAAAAAGTTGGCACAGTACCTGCAACATTCCTGTTAAGAGTCATATTAAGACAGCATGCGCTATATGGTAGCGTGCATTTTATATCACTGACGGCAGGTATCTACGCCCAACCAATATATGGCGACGCTGTCAACTTATTATCTAAAGGAGTTCTTATGAACGCTACTACACAAAAAGGTTTTACCCTAATCGAGCTAATGATCGTTATCGCTATTATCGGTATCTTGGCTGCAATCGCGCTACCTGCTTATCAGACTTATACTAAAAAAGCTCGCTTCTCAGAAGTGGTATTGGCAGCATCTTCAGTAAAAGGTAAGGTTGATACTTGCTATCAGACACGTGGTCAATCAGTAGCTGCAAGTTTAGTTTCGACTGGAACCCCTCCTGGAGCATGTTCTACCGCTCTACTAGTAGGTGCAGACTTAACGGGTGCAGCAGCAGGTAATCAAGTAGCCAAAGTTGAATATGAAGATGGTGTGGTTACGGCTACTGGTCACGCTACGACTGTAGATGGCGCGACTTATATTCTCACAGCTGCTGACTCTTCTGGCTCATTAACTTGGACAGAAGGCGGCTCTTGCATTACTACTGGCCTATGCTAGACTAAAAACTGTATTTTCAGTTTAGTATGATTATAGCTACATCAAAAATGGCCCTGCATGCTAAGACATAGCAGGGCTGTTTTTTGTCTGAAATATATTGATGATTATCAAAACAGCTATGAGGAAATATCTATGAATACTCAGAAAGGATTTACCTTGATAGAGCTAATGATTGTTATCGCTATCATAGGTATTTTGGCTGCTATTGCTTTGCCATCGTATCAAGCCTATACCAAAAAAGCTAAATTTACCGAAGTTATATTGGCTGCTGCTACAGTAAAAAGTAATATTGAAGCCTGCTATCAAGGTAGAGGAAATCACACATTGACCAACTGCGACAGTATCGCTAAAGTCAGTATTAATGCGTCAGGCGTGACCAATGCTAATAATGTCAACTCAATTAGTATTACTCCTGTGACAGCACTAGTGACTGCCACTGGTGAAGCTAGCGTAGATAGTGCGACCTATACACTATTGCCAAATGCAAACAACGATACGTTGACTTGGA
>NZ_JBPYDC010000202.1:0-1430 GCF_051847575.1 Psychrobacter sp. 1U2 | reverse complement strand
TTTCTTGTGCTTTACTTGCTTGTAGATAGCAAAATCTAGGACTAATAGACCCTATAGTAAGATAAGCCGATAGCTGACTGGTTGCATGTAAATGGGGGACATCACGGCTGACATCATAGTTATTTATATCATTAGCGACAAATTCTTTTAAACGCTGACAAGCAGCATCTTCACCAGCAGGATAAGCGTCTCTTGCCTGGTCAATCTGGGCTGTCATATTGATATGTTGTAATGACTTGTTCTTTTCTAGTGTTTGCTGGTAGTCACTGAGCATTTTTTTACTTAGTGCTTCGATATCATCGACTGTATTGGCAAACGTTTGCGATGATTTTAGTTTGATTTTATAGTTGCTATCCACTGCGGGTGCTTCATGCATTTGAATGGTACTAACGTCTAACGTATGTCGCCATTTCTTATAAAATGGCGTAAAGACTTTATACATGCTGTCGCCATCATTGGTCGTAATGCTTTGCGGTGGCAAAATGCATTGGTCATGCCAGCGGACGAACTCGATATTATCTTTTGCAAGTTGCTTACTCAATTGCTCATCACGATCAATCTCATTGCCTTCGTACTCATGATTGGCCATGATGCAACTGATTTCATTATCTTTGCATAAGGTTGTGAGCGTTTCTATACAGTCAGTAAAGCTTGGACAGATTTGCACGGTTAAAGTGATGTTCAGTTGCGACTGCAGGTCCTTTGCTAGGATAGGTAGCGTGCGGGCAATATGGTCGACTTGCACAAGGGACGTATCATGTTCTTGCCACTGCTCAGGCGTCAAAAAGAATACGGCAGACACCGAGGCGTTTTCTTCCTTTGCACGTTCGCACAGCGCTGCTAGAGCGGTATTGTCATGGATACGAAGGTCACGACGAAACCACATCAAGTAATGCGGTGGATTTTTGCTAGTAGCATTGTCGTCAGTATTAGTATTATTCGCCGCTGTCTGTGCAGTCTTAGACATCAAGGTATCCCTATATCAATCAATCGCAATCGTAAACGAAACTAAGGATAAAAGTATGCTAGGATAAGTTTTTGGATGCAATGGCTTTGCCGTTTGGTTAACAAAACCTCATCACATCTAACGATTTAACTTTAGCCTGAACCTGTCTGATACCGCTATAATCGGTGTCATATTCAGCACCATGAAACGCAAGGTCACAAAATGCACGTTAAGTTTTGCGGGTTTACTCAGCTTAATGATATACAGACTGCGGCACAATTAGGTGCAGACGCAGTGGGTTTGGTGTTTTATCCACCAAGCCCCCGCGCGGTCACAATAGAGCAAGCGCAAATTCTGAGCGCTGCTGTACCTGCTTTTGTCAGCGTGGTGGCATTGGTAGTCAATATGCCCAAAGATGAGCTGATCAATTTAGCAAATGACGTCTCTTTTGATATTATCCAGTTCCATGGCGATGAAACGCCTG
>NZ_JBPYDC010000201.1:0-1443 GCF_051847575.1 Psychrobacter sp. 1U2 | reverse complement strand
ACGTAATGTTTGGACTTGGGCGGTGATATTTTGTGGTCATTTTACCGAGCAGGCACATATCTATACGCATTTAGATGACAATGAGAGTCGCGGCGACTGGTATACCAGACAGATATTAGGATCAAGCAACATCACAGGTCGCAAGTGGTTCCATATTTTGACCGGTCATTTGTCGCATCAAATTGAACATCATATTTATCCTGATATGCCAGCCAACCATTACACACGCGTGGCCCCGCAAGTACAAGAGATATGCAAAAAGTATGGCCTACCTTACAATACAGGCAGCTTTGGTGCGCAGCTTACCCAAGTCATTAAACGTATTTATCACTTTAGTAAACCAAGTAATGATAAGCGAGATTCATACTTGCAAACGCAAATGGTTATGGATAAAAATAATGAGACAAGCCAAGCAAAGACGTCCTTAACTGTTACGCAAGGTCTGAGTAAATATTTGCCACCCGTCGTGCGTCATGCTTTATTTTATTATAAATAATCTTTATTCTATGTTGAATCACATCAATAAAATATACCCAATAACTGGAGATTTATATGAGTAATCAACAACCGTTAGATATCACGCATAATGAAGATCGCAATCGCTTTGAGACTACGATAGAAGGTCAAACTGGCTATATTAGTTATCAAGAACGTGGTGATGCTTTGGTTTATGACCATACGATTGTACCGCCAGCGCTTGGCGGGCGCGGAGTGGGTTCAAAATTAGTCAAACATGCTCTAGACTATGCACGCGATCATGATAAAAAAGTCGTGCCACAATGCTCGTTTGTATCCTCTTATATTAGCAAGCATCCAGAATACAAAGACTTGGTGTAGTAGCTGTATGAGACAGTATCAATATGACAGCCTAAAATACCTGTCATAGTACGCCTAAGCATTTAAATGGGCTGCCTTAATCTTACCTAACAGAACCGACTAACCTCTTGCCTACCTATCTATTTAAGCTATCTCACTATATATTTATCCATGGATATATGGCAGGATATAAAGGATAGGTGGGTTTTTCGTTCTCTAGTAAGTAGCGACACGTAATACGCTTGAATATAAGTACAAAGTAGTAATAGTTAAAATAAAATACCAGTTTTAACAATAAAAAAGGTGCGATTATTGATAGCATTTTAATCAATGACGACAACACTCTTATTAACCACGACATAATAATAAAGGATATCGGTATGAGTAGTTTATCCGACAAACAAGTTGATATGCAGCTAGAAGACCTTACTGGTTGGCAGCGTGATGGGAACAGTATAGTAAAAACTTACCATTTTAGTAACTTCGTCGAAGCCATGAGTTTTATGAATCAAGCAGCATTCTATGCTGAAGCACTTGAGCATCATCCTGAATGGAAAAATATTTATAACATCGTCGAGGTACGTTTGACGACTAATGATACGGGCGGTATTACCAGCCATGATATTC
>NZ_JBPYDC010000200.1:0-1444 GCF_051847575.1 Psychrobacter sp. 1U2 | reverse complement strand
ATTATGACGTTACAGTGAAAGATATCATGGGACGTAAACGTACGCGTAGTATTGCAAGACCGCGTCAAATCGCTATGGCGCTAGCACGTGAGCTCACGGGTGATAGCTTTCCCGAGATTGGGCAGTCATTTGGTGGACGCGACCATACAACGGTCATGCATGCTTGTGATAAGGTCAACCAATTGCGCGCAGCTGACCCTGCTTTTGATAAGGACTATAAAACACTTGCATTAATGTTACAGGCGGCATAGATCGTTTAGTATCACTATGTTTTAGTAGGGGGATATGGTTTATAATATTGAGCGGATAAGCGCACAGATGGTTGATGGTTTATAGCCAGTAGACAAGGTATTATTAAACCATCGTTTGAATTTTATAAAAATAGAGTCATTTAAATATAGTGAGTTCAGTATAAAACCGATACAGTGAGACTGGGATAAATTTTACGCAGCCTTTGTCTGCGCAGGCACAGTACACCAGAAAAATTTATACCAGTTCCGCGTTGGCATATAACGTATCTGTTTTATGTAGAATCGACTATAGTAACTTAAATAAGAGTAACTAAGCATGCAATTATCGATTAATCGAGAGTCGTTACTAAAAGCTATTAATTTAATCGCCAAGGCTGCTGACAAGCGTCATAACATGGTGATCTTAGGTAATATAAAGCTGCAGTTGTCTGAGTCTGAGCTTGTTTTGACCGCATCTGATCTAGAAGTAGAGCTGACATCGACATTGAGATTGCCTACAGGTGCTTGTGTTGAAGCAGGGACAACGACATTACCGGCAACCAAATTAAAAGAGATTTGTAAGTCTTTGCCCACTCAGGCACAGGTAAACCTTACTACCCAAGAAAACGAGCGCTGCTTACTAACTAGTGGCAAGAGCCGTTTTACTTTAGGAACCTTGCCTAGTGAAGATTACCCAAGCTTAGGCAACCCAGAGAACATCACGCCATTGACGATCAGTCGCAGTCGCCTAACTGATTTGATCCATAAGACTCAGTTTGCAATGGCAATCCAAGACGTACGCTATTATCTAACTGGCATGCTATTTGATGTTTCACAGCAGCAGCTGACGACGGTTGCGACCGATGGGCATAGATTGGCTTTAGCACGTAGTGTGATTGATGTTAGTAGTGATTTGAATATGCAAGCTATATTGCCACGTAAAGCTGTCATTGAGCTTGAACGTTTGGCTTCTGAGCTTGGTAAAATGTTGGGCGATAAAGACAATCCAGTAACTTTGAGTTTTGGTCGTGAGTTTTTGCAAGTCAGTTTACCTTTTGGTGAGGTAGATAGTGCAGGGCAGGTCAGTCAAGATCTAATGGTGACTTTTACCGCGCGTTTGATCGATGGTAAGTTTCCTGACTATCGCCGTGTTATGCCAAGTAACACTGACAAGCTGGCTTTGTTTAATCAAGAAAAGATGACTGAAGTGCTGC
>NZ_JBPYDC010000199.1:0-1449 GCF_051847575.1 Psychrobacter sp. 1U2 | reverse complement strand
TTGAGATTCAAGACCATACTCACATTGGTGAGACGCTCAGTATGCTTGATTTTGAAGCCGCAGCGAAGCTTACTGGTAGCCGCTTTAATGTATTAAAAGGTCAGTTGGCACAGCTTCACCGTGCCTTGATTCAATTTATGCTCAATACGCATACCATTAAGTACGGCTATACAGAAACGTATGTGCCTTATATTGTCAACTCTGAGAGCCTGACTGGCACCGGTCAGTTGCCAAAGTTTGAAGATGATTTGTTTAAATTGACCAATCATACCAATAATGATGAGATGGATTTTTATCTCATTCCAACGGCGGAAGTACCGATGACCAACTTGGTACGCGGCGAGCGTTTAGATATCAAAGAGCTACCGCTTAAGTTCACCGCGCATACGCCTTGTTTTCGTAGTGAAGCCGGCTCACACGGCCGCGATACTCGTGGTCTTATCCGTCAACATCAGTTTGAGAAAGTTGAGATGGTCAATATTGCCTCAGCTGAGCAATCTGATGAGCTATTAGAGGCGATGACGGGACAAGCTGAGTATGTTTTGCAGCAGCTTAACTTACCATATCGCACGGTCAAATTGTGTACTGGCGATATGGGCTTTGCCGCGCAAAAGACTTATGACATCGAAGTATGGTTACCAAGTCAAGAGACCTATCGTGAAATCTCAAGTTGCTCTAACTGCGGTGATTTCCAAGCACGCCGTATGGGCACGCGGGTCAAAGACGGCAAGCAGACCAGTCTTGCGCATACGTTAAATGGCTCAGGTTTGGCAGTCGGCCGTACCTTACTTGCGGTGATGGAAAATCATCAAAATGCGGATGGTAGTATCACTATTCCAGAAGTATTGCGTCCGTTTATGGGCGGTGCTGAGACTATATCAGCTTAATAAATGTTTTACTGTAGTAATGGCAAGTTAGCATGATAACTTGTCATTTATTACTTTTAGCCGATTGTTAAAGGTTGTTTGACAAAACCAATATAAGCCATAAGTTAAATACGAACGTTTTTATGATGCCGTCTTTGGCTTGGCTCATGGCAAATATGTTAATATTGCACCTTAATTAAATACCTTATTAGCAAGAGCGTTTATCGCGCTTTTATTTCATTGTTCAATCGATTTTCCTCTTATCCTCCATACTTCTCATTCGAATATTAGGACACTCTATGCCCACCCCAATTAACGAACGTAAATTAGCCAATGCCATCCGTGTACTCTCATTTGATGCGGTTCAAAAAGCCAACTCTGGACACCCAGGCGCGCCGATGGGTATGGCTGATATTGCTGAAGTTCTGTGGCGCAAATTTTTAAAGCACAATCCTGCTGACCCGCAATGGCACAACCGCGATCGCTTTGTGTTATCGAACGGCCATGGCTCGATGCTTATTTACTCGTTACTACATTTATCAGGTTATGATGTTAGCGTTGACGACTTAAAAGGCTTTCGTCA
>NZ_JBPYDC010000198.1:0-1450 GCF_051847575.1 Psychrobacter sp. 1U2 | reverse complement strand
GTCATGCAAATCAAAGCGAATGGCGCCCGTTTCTTGATGGACGATATCAATAGGCGTATCTTGCTCAGTTAAGATAAAGGGCGTGGCATTATTAAAATGACGCACACCATCCAATCCTGCCATCTCAAGCTCAGCCACCATAGAGGCGATGACATCAGCCTCGCCGACTTCTCGGTGCATCCCCGTAAAGGCTTTATACACCATTGTCACGATTTCATTGTGCGATACAATCATGTCTTAAACCTCCTTGGTAATGGTTGAGTCTTGAGTGGGCAGTGTTTGGGTAGACGAATTTTCTGTAAATGAATCTTTTGTAGACAAGTTAGGTAATAAAGGAAACAGCCATTCATCACTATGTACTTCGTTAAATAAAGGCGCACCTTGGAACAAAGTGATTCGTACCCAGCGATCAGACCTAGGATCGAACTTGGTCGCGCCAAACATCGATAGCTTACAACGTAGTAGATGCATAGGCGGTGTATGCTTATGCAAAACATTCATCTGAATGTCACCCATTTTTTTGTGGCCCATGGTCCATACGCGGCGAGCGATAGAACGGTATTTAGGCTTGCTTAGCATAAACTCGGATATCAGCTGCTGTGGATCGGCCTGTTGTAAAGCCACATACAAGTTCTTTGCTTGCCGCCCGATATCTAATGATAGCTCTCGATCATCACCGGGCTCTTGCCCGCGTACGCCCATGCGTGGCTCTTCTTTATCCACCGAGCGATACCAAAACCAATAGCGATTATCAGGCTCATCAAAATCAATCGTAATCGCCCATTGATAACGTGACTCTAATACATCAAGCAAATCTTGAATCACTTTGCCTTTTGGTAGTGACAAGGCTTCATCCGCGTTGACCTTTTCTTGAAACGCATCGACACGCTCAGGATATAGCTCCATTAAGCAAGAGATGATGACTTCTTGGCTCTCAAAACTTAAGTGGTCGTGAGCTTGCAAGAACTCCGCCCATGTTTTATGACCTTCAATCATGTTCATAAGCTTACTTTGTAATACACTCAACTCTATAACGACGGTCGCGTTCAATTGATCTTGCTGCTCATTGATGGTAACGATTTCGGTAAAATGCTGAATCGCGCGCGCAAGCAAGCTAGAAAAATACGCCACCTTTTCTGACTCAATATCACAGACCAAGGTCGCTTGCACCGCTTCTTCACGCGTGGTGAGCCACTGATCGACGATACAAGGGTGATTGATTAGATACGGTGCCATACCCAGACCCGTCGCGTTACCGATTCCTAGATAACGCTTAATCTCTGGATGGAGCGCGACGGCTTTATTACCGCCTTTTTTCTTGGCTAAAAAATCAACCCAATCAAGGCTAAATTCACGTAGCAAATAAACTGCACACATCTGCGCGCGAAACGACTGATTAAAATCTTCGCTATGATCTAATGGCTTAAAATCATAAATACCAAATTTGCCA